>JBKJMF010000532.1:0-4303 GCA_046596525.1 Devosia sp.
AGCCTCTTCACCGAAGCGGCGCTGCCGGCGCTGACGATCGTCTTGGTCGGTCTGGTGCCGGTGATCCTTTCCACCCGATTCAGCGATCGGCGCTGACGCTCTACATTGGAAATTAACGGATCATTGACTAAGCATTAGCTGGTTCGGACTTTCCTTCAATTGATCGGTTTTGGGGCGCCGGGGCATGAGAGATTTCGTCCTCACGCGGCTCGCGGTTTTCGTCGGGACAGTCGTCGGCACGGCCGTCGTGCTGTTCCTGCTGCTCGACCTCCTGCCGGGTGCCGGCGGGGGTGACCGTCCCGCGTGGGCGCGCTTCCTCGGCCTGTTCATCGGTGACACCGGCACAGTGCCCAACACATTCGGCGAGCGCCTCGCCGTAACCCTGCCGCTGGCACTGCTGGCGCTGATCATTGCCGGCGCCGCTGGCATTGGGCTCGGCCTCGCCGCCGGTCGCTATCGCGGCACCATCATCGATCGATTGGTGCGGGGCGGATCGGCGGTGCTCACCCTGCTGCCGCCGTTCTGGCTCGGCATGCTGCTGGCGCTGGTCTTCGCCGGCCTGATGAAGCTGCTGCCGGCCAGTGGCTTCGTGCCGTGGGGCAACAGCATCCCGGGAGCGCTCGGCTCGCTCTTGCTGCCCGCCCTGGCGCTCGGCCTCCCCTACGCCGGTCAGATGGCCCTGCGCGTCCGCCGCGATCTCGGCGAAACCCCGCCCGCCGAAATCCTCCGCCTCCGCGCCAACGGCCTCACCACGCAACGGGCGACATGGCAGGTCGGCCTGGCGCGCGCCTTGCCCGAACTGCCGCAGGTGATCGGCCGCACCTTCGGCGCCCTGCTGATCGGCGCGGCGCTGGTCGAGAGCGTGTTCTATCTTCCCGGCCTCGGCCGCCAGATCCTCGGCGCCGCCGAACAGCACGATTTGGCGCTGCTGCGCGGCGCGCTGTTCATGCTCATCCTCGTCACCGCCTTCGGCATGCTGCTGTTCGCGCTCGTGCGCCTGCTGGTCGATCCTGCTCTCCGTCCGGAGCTGCGCCAGTGACGCTCGAAGCAGCACCAGCCGCCCGCCGAGGCATCAGTCTGAGCGTCGTCCTCGGCGTGGCCCTAGCGGTCATCATCGCCATCCTCGCGCTGGTCTCTCTCGCCTGGACTCCGCACGGCACTGCCGCGCTGACCCCGCTCGCCGAGCCCGACGCCATCCACTGGATCGGCACCGATGCGGCCGGCCGTGACGGGGCGTCGGTGCTGATGGCTGCAACGCTCGCCACCCTGCTGCTCGCCTGGTTCGGCACCCTCGTCAGCCTGCTCATCGGCGTGCCCATCGGCGCTGCGCTGGCGCTGCTCCGCGGCCCCACCACCTACAGCGCCCACGCTATCGGCATGCTGCCGCCGGCACTGCTGATCGGCATTGTGGTCGCCGGCCTCGCCGCTCCGGCCAATCTCACCGTCTTCCTCGCCATCGCGCTCCCCGGCATCTTCGTCGCCGCAACCATCACCCGCGAAGTGCTGGCCCCGCTATGGAGCCGCGACTACGTCACCGCCGCACGCCTCGCCGGCCTCCGCCCGTTGGCCGCCGCGCAGCGCCATGTGCTGCCGCGCCTGCTGCCGCAGCTTGGCGCCCTCGGCCTCGAGTTGCTGGCGGTCGCCATCCTCATCGAAGTCAGCCTGTCCTTCGCCGGCCTCGGCGTGCTGCCCCCCGGCGTCAGCCTCGGCCTGATGCTCCGCGACGCCCAGCAGTTCATGGCCATCCGCCCGCTGCTGATGCTGGTCCCCGGCGCCGTCGCCGTCATCACAGCGCTGGCCCTCATGCTGGCCGCCAGCGGCCTCAGAGGAGCGCGTCATGGCGCTGCTTGAACTCGCCGACCTAGGCATCACCATAGCGGGCCTGCGCCCGATCGCCGGGCTCGATCTGACCCTCGAAGGCCGCGCCGCCCTCGCCATCGTCGGCCGCGCCGGCAGTGGCAAGACCCTGCTGGCCCTCGCTATCGCCGGCCTGCTGCCCGAAGGTGCGTCCGTCGATGGAGCGGGGCTTCCCGCCAAGCGCACCGGCCTGATCGGCGCCGACGTCGATACCGCCGAGCTAACGCGAGTGCTCGATCGCGGCGTCGACCTTCTCGTCTGCGACGAGCCGGGCAGGAGGCTCGACCCCGCCGCCCAGCGCGAATTGTTGACCGCACTGCTCACCGCCCACCGCGACCGCGGCGTGGGCCTGCTGATCCTCACCCGCGATTTCCGCCTGCCGCTGGCCATGGGCCTCGACACCGCAATCCTCAGCGGCGGCAAGCTCATCGAGCGCGGCCCCACCGCCGCCCTGCAGGATCACCCGCAGCATGCCGCCACGCGCGAGCTGATCGCCGCCGGCAAACCCCGCACCCGCACCATGGCCCGCCCACCCATCGGCGAGCCGCTGCTCGAGCTGCAGGGCGTCGGCAAGCGCTTCGCCGACCCTGCCTCGCGGCTATGGAAGCAGCGGCCGCCAATCGCCGCCCTCGAGAACATCACGCTGTCGGTCCGCAAGGGCGAGGCCGTCGGGCTGCTCGGGGCCGCCGGTGCCGGAAAATCGCTGCTGCTACGGCTGGTCGCCGGCCTCGGCCGCGCCAGTACCGGCCAGCTGGCCTTCGATCGCACGCCCTATCGCGGTGGTGACCTCACCCGCGAGGTCCGGGCCCGCATCAGCTTCATGTTCCCCGACCCGCACGCCGCCTTCAATCCGGACCTCCCGGTCGGCCTGTCGCTCACCGAGCCGATGCGCGTCGAGGAGCAGTTGCTGATCGACGAGCAGGCCGACCGGCTGGTCGAAGCCGTGCGCGTGGTCGGAATGGCGCCTGACGGGCTCGATCGCCTGCCCGGCCAGTTCACCACTATGGAGTTACAACGGCTGGCGCTGGCCCGCGCCCTGGTCAATCGCCCCAGTCTGATCGTCCTCGATGAACCGACCGCACGCCTCGATCCGGTCGAGCAGGCCGAGTTCCTCGTGCTGTTCAACCGCGTCCGCTCGGACTACGGCCTCACCGTCCTCTGCGGCAGCCGCGACTTCGACGTGCTACGTCTCGTCGCCGACCGCATCCTCGTCCTCGAACACGGCCACATCGTCGAAGGCGGCAAGCCGTCTGAACTGGCCGAAACCGGCCACCACCCCGCGACGCTTGCACTGCTCGCGGCACGCTATCCCGATCCGCTGCCGCCACCAGCGCCAGACCCAGAGCCGGTGCCGACCGAAGAGCCGCCTCCGCCGCCCGAAGAACCGCTCGCTCCAGCGTTAGATGACAGCCCCGACAAACCCGCCGAAAGCGGGCAGGTCGAGCCCGCCATCGCCGGCGGGAGCAGCGACGGACCCGGGAGCGTCGAGCCCCCTGACCCCGAGCCCGTCCGGGAGACTGACGACGATCGGGCCGCCGGTCATGTTGAAGGCACAAAGTAGCGTCTCGCCGTCCGCCGTGCGGGTGAACATCAGCACCCCTTCCGGCGCGTCCAGCGTCTTGATCGTGCCCTTCACCAGCGCCTTGTGATCCTTGCGGAACTTCAGCGTCGCCCGGTAGTGGTGCAGCAGCGAGTCGTTCTGTTTTTCCTGCAGGTCCGGCGCCTTCAGCAGGTGATCGCCCGGCACCGGCAGCCAGGCCCGCGGCGCCGTCGAAAACCCGCCCAGATGCGCCGACGATTGCCAAACCATCGGCGTGCGGCATCCGTCGCGGCCCTTGAACTGCGGCCAGAACTCGATGCCGTAGGGGTCCACCAGATCCTCGAACGACAGTTCCGCCTCGGTCAGCCCCAGTTCCTCGCCCTGGTACAGGCACACCGAGCCGCGCATCGTCAGCAGCATCGTCGCCGTCAGCTTGCCGAACGCCTCGCGGTCGCCGTGGCTCATCCAGCGGCTGACGTGGCGCACCACGTCATGATTGGAGAACGCCAGGCAGATCCAGCCCTCCGGCGCATCCTTCTCCGTCAGGTCGATCGACTTCTTGAAATGCCCCGCATCGAACGCCCCGCCCAGATAGTCGAAGGTGTAGGCCATGTGCAGCTTGTCGGTGCCGGAGGTGTACGCCGCCATCACCTCGAGCTGATGCTGGCTGTCGCCGATCTCGCCGACCGAGGTTTTCGCGCCATACTCGTCGAGCAGCGCGCGGATGCGCTCCATGAACACGGCGTTCTCGGGCTGGCTCTTGTCGTAGAGGTGTTCCTGGAAATTGTAGGGGTTCACCGCCGGAGCGGTCGTAGCGTTGAAATCCTCGGGGCGCACCACCGGGTTGTTTTCGAGCCCGAGCGAGTGAAAGTAGAAATTGACCGTGTCGAGCCGGAAGCCGTCGAC
>JBKJMF010000141.1:0-4641 GCA_046596525.1 Devosia sp.
TTGACCGGCGAACCGGTCCTTGCCGTGATGGTTTCCGCCTGAGGCAGCACGACTGCCACCCCACCCGGTCTCCTCCGCACCAACCACTCGTCATGATCTCGCTTCGGTGCAGCGGACCGGCATAGATTCGCATGGGTGGGGAGGACGGGGGATACGTTGGACGAAGATTCTTATAAGCCACTGATCTGTCATCCCTATCCGGTGTCATCCCAGCGAAAGCATGGACCCCTTTCTCCGCCCGGGCCGGTGGAAGTTGGGGCCCCAGCTTCGCTGGGATGACAGCTAGTGGTGAGGAGGGGTTGTGCCGCCACCCCAACCACCACCTCGCCAGACCGACCTTATAAGGCTGGATAGATCCGAGGAACCGTGCTGTCTTATAAGGGTGCGGTCCGAGTGCTGCGATCTACGGGTTCAGGTGCTGCGGTTAATTGACAGGGAGACATTCCATTGAAGTCCGTCGAGATCGATCTGGATGTGAACAAGGCGATCGAGGCGGGACGCACTGGTTTCGAGGAGAGTCCGAACCAGATTTTGCGGCGACTGCTCGGAATCGACCTGAGGCCGAGGGACGCCGATGCGCGGGCGGTTCCACGAGCGCCGCGCAGCAACGGTGCCTATTCAACTACCATTGGATCGGCAACCATTGAAGCGAACAGCCTCAAGGAACTGCTGCGCCGCGCGATCCTGTTGTGCGAAAAGCTCCAGCCCGGCTTCATCGAGCGACTATCGCACCAGTCGACACCAAAGGGCAGGCACATCGTCGCGACGACCGTCAGCGGGCTCTACCCAAAGTCGCCACAGCTTATGGAGTTCGGCGAACGGCTCGACGGCGACTGGTGGTACGACACCAATGTTGGCCGCGGCCAGGTGCTCGCCTATCTCAAGCAGTTCGCTCAGCTTCTGCAGCTGGCCAGCCTACCGGTGCTCCACAAGCGTTTGGAGCGAACGGTCCTTACGCTTGAAGACCTTGGGCTTGCCTGACCGCTCTACCCCAGCCGCGGCAGGTTCCGGCCCATATCCCCCTGCTCGATCTCACGCGCCTCGTCGAGGCTGAGCATCGGTACACCGTCGCGGATCGGGAACGCCAGGTGGGCGGCCACCGAGATCAGCTCGGTGGCGTCGGCCGACAGCGTCAGGCGGGTCTTGGTCAGTGGGCAGACCAGCATTTCGAGCGTCTTCACATCCACCACGTGGCGGAGATTGGCCGCTGCTGCTCCCGGCCCCTCGCTCAATTGAGCGGCGACGCCCGGTTGTCGCCCTTGGCCATCTCGAACTCGGCCATGGCGATCAGGGTTTCGGCCCGGGTTTCGAGCGTATCGGCCTCGAGCAGCGCCTGCTTTTCGGCCGCGCCATAGGGCGAAACCATGGCGCAGAAGTTCACCAGGTCCGCCGTGCCGGTCTTTTCGATCTCGTCCCAGTTGAGGTCGAAATTGCCGAACTCGGCATAGTCGCGCATCATCTTGAGGAAACGCGGTCGATCCACCGCATCCTCGCCGAACTCACGCTCGAAATCCTGGGCAAAGGCGTCAGTGGCGATCATACCGCGGCGGAACGGCGTCATGGTCGGCGTTTCCTTGATCAGCTCGAAGCGGCAGATGCCCTCGAGGATGACAAAGTAGCGGCTGTCCTCGACTTCCTCGAAATGGCTGATCCGCCCCACCGTGCCGATGCGCTGCAGCGGCGCCCGGCCCTTCGGGCTTTCTTCCTCGCTGTCGCGCGGCTGGATCAGTCCGATCAACCGGTCGCCCTTCAGGCTGTGGTCGATCATCTCGACATAACGCGGCTCGAAGATATTGAGCGGCCGCCGCGCATAGGGCAGCAACAATGCACCGGTGAGCGGAAACAGCGGCACGCTGGCAGGCAGGTCGGTAGGAGAAATGGGTCGCTTCAACACGGGCGCCTCCGGGAGCGCGGTCAGGAAAAGTCGCGAGACTTTTCCGGTTCGATCGCGCGACAATCAAAGACTTGGAGCCGACTTCGGCTCCATCGCGCGCAAAAATGACTTAGCTGAACAGCAGCGCCGACAGCAGCCGGCGGCCCTTCAGCGTTGCAGGGTCCTTCGGACCCCAGGCTTCAAACAGTTCGAGCAGCTTCTTGCGCGCCCCGTCCTCGTTCCAGGTGCGGTCGCGCCGCATCAGCGTCACCAGCGCTTCAGCCGCCTCGATGCGCTTGCCCTCGGCATTGTATTTCACCGCGAGATCGAACCGCGCCTGATGGTCGTCGGGATTGTTTTCGAGCTGCGCGGCGAGTTCGTCGGTCTCGCTCAGCTCGGCGGCCTCGTTGAGCAGCTTCAGCGCCGCCACGGTCGAGGTGTAGCCGTCGCCCCTGCGTTCGGCTTCCGGCATGGTGTCGAGCACCGCCTGCGCCTGGTCCGGCTCGCCGGCGGCGAGGAACACCTTGGCCATGCCGACGATCGCCGCGGCATGCTCGGGCTGGTGCTGCAGCACCATGCCGTAGAGTTGCGCAGCCTGGTTGAGGTCGCCCACCTTCAGCGCCTCGCCGGCCGCGGTCACCGCATTGGTGATTTCTTCTTCGATCGAGCCCGCCTGCGGCTGGCCCGCCGGGGCGCCCGCGATCACCTTGTCGGCAAAGCGCCGCACTTCGCTCTCCGGGATCGCCCCGAGGAACGCATCGACCGGGCGGCCGCCCGCAAAGGCGAATACGGCGGGAATGGACTGGATGCCGAGTTGCCCGGCAACGCCGGGGTTCTCGTCGATATTGATCTTCACCAGCCGGATCTTGCCGGCCTTCTCGTTGATCACCTTTTCGAGGTTGGGCGTCAGCTGGCGGCACGGACCGCACCACGGCGCCCAGAAATCCACCAGCACCGGCGCCTCGAGCGAGGCGTCGATCACGTCGGCCTTGAAGGCGCGATCGGACGAATCCTTGATCAATGCGCCCGCGGGAACCGCGGCGGTGGTGGAGGCGGGGTTGAGATCATTGAGGGACATGCTGTACTTTTCCTGCCGCTCGGGCCGGTGAGAGGCCCGTCTTTCCTGGATTTTCTTGCGCCCCGAAGGGTGGATGACGCAAGCCTTATCACGGGTTTGACGAGACCAGAATTATGGGTTGCAAACGTGCTTTCGATTGGGCATATAGGCGCGCGGCGCGGCGATGCCAAGTTCCCACAAGGACCTAGCATCGTAAAGAGCCGATGGAGTGCGGGTGTAGCTCAGGGGTAGAGCATAACCTTGCCAAGGTTAGGGTCGAGGGTTCGAATCCCTTCGCCCGCTCCAATATCCTCCCTCATGTCGGACCAAGCTGGTCCTGACGGGATCTCAGGGATGCGACAAAGGCCGGGCCTAGTGCCCGGCCTTTCGCATTTTCGGCGACCGCGCGATCAGGCGCTGCGCTTCTCGACGTTTTCGACGTAGTGCGGGTTGTACATGATGCCTAGGACGTTGCCGAACGGGTCGACCACCGAGGCGGTCACGAACCCGGTCTCGCCGCGCTTGGTGATCGGATCGTACTCCTTGGCGCCCAGTTCCTTGAGCCGCGCGAACGCCACCTCGATATCGTCGACATGCCACAACAGGATCGCGCCGCCGGGACCGGCCTGCATCCCTTCGGGGGCGTAGCGGCGATCGATGATGCCGAACTCGTCCTCGTCGTCGCCGATGCGGAACTCGATATAGGCCGGGTTCTCGCGGCTCGGCATCTGGAAATACGCCTCGACGCCGAACAGCTCGGAGTACCAGTCGCGCGCCGCGATCATGTCGTCGGCGAAGTAGTTGACGGTGGCCATGCCGCGCAGGAAGTGCTTGTTGCTCATTTGGAATTTCCTTTCCTTGTGAAGTTGATGCCCCACAATGACCGAAGCTTCCCGGCCCGTATTTCAAAAACCCGCAGAGCCCTACGAGCCGCGCGGCCGGCTCGATCCGGCGGGCTTCGAGCGTCACGTGCAGTTCCGCATGGAGCCGCCGCCGGCCGATCTCGCGCCGTTCATCGTGCATTTCTGGGTGATCCGCTGGGACAGCGCACTCGGGCACTACGACTCCGACGAGGTGATGCACCGGCCCTATGTCGATGTGTTCCTCTCGGCGCAGGAATCGGGGATCCAGGGGACGTTTCGCGGCAAGCGCACCTATTCGGCAGCCGGAAGTGGCCGCATCCTCGGCATCCGCTTCCGCCCCGGCGCCTTCCACGCCTTCTGGCGCGGCGAGATGGCGGACCTGCAGGACAAGGTGGTGGCGCTGAACCAGGCGTTTCCCTGGGCCGACGCACCGGGCATCGCCCGGATACTGGCCCTCAGTGACGATGCGGCGATCACCGAGCTGCAACGGCTGACCTGCAGCAAACTCCCGGGCCCGGACGAAACCATCGCGCTGATCAACGAGATCATTGGCGAGGTGGAGACCGACGAGGACCTCACCACGGTTGCCGCGGTGGCCACTGCCTATGGCAAGAGCGAGCGCTGGCTGCAGCAGGTGTTCCGCGACTATCTCGGCATCGGGCTCAAATGGCTGCTGCAACGTAAGCGCCTCCTCGCCGCAGCCGAGCAGATCCGCGACGCCGACGAGCCCAACTGGGCCGATATCGCCTATGACCTCGGCTATGCCAGCCAGCAGCACTTCATCACCGACTTCAAGACCGTGCTGGGCAGCACGCCGGTGCAATACAAGAAGGGCCTGACGCGCTAGC
>JBKJMF010000610.1:0-4164 GCA_046596525.1 Devosia sp.
AGGTCCTCGGTGAGCTTCCAGATCATGTTGCAGAACCCGATCACCGAGCCCACCGGCAGCTTGTCGCTCTTCCGCGTAAGCTGCGGCAGCGCATGGAACGCCCTGAAGATGAAGCCAGAGCCGTCGACGAGAACGAGATGCATGGGAGGCGATTCCGGATGTTCGGGGCCGGACCTTAGCCGAGATGGGGGTGAGGGTTAAGCCTGACGAATGCTGACAGCCACTTGCACTCGCGCGGCGGGCGAGGGCAAGGTCCGGCCAGAGGTTTCGGGAGTCGCCGTTGTCGAAAGAAGCGCTGGAAGTTGAGGGCTATGCGGGGCCGGTGGCAGTTTTCGATGCCGAGGAATGCGCGCGAATTCTGTCGAGCTTCCGTGCCGAAGCAGGCAAGCCGAAAACCTGGCTGAAGGGCTGGGCCGCGGCGAGCCCTGCCTTCCACCGGGTGGCGAGCGACCCACGCATCCTTGAGCTGGTCCGGCCGGCACTGGGCGACGATATCGTGCTCTGGGGCGCCTCGCTGATCGTCAAGGCAGAGAGCGACATCCATCCGTTCCACACCGATGTCGAGTCGATGGCGCCCGAGGGCGGCTTCGTCACGGTGTGGATCGGGCTCGAAAACACCGATCGCTCATCAGGCCTCAAGTTCGTGTCTGGCTCGCACCGCTACGGCGTCACCATGCAGGAGCTCAACCATCGCGCTGGCGTCACGCGGGAGCAGAGCACCGACGAGACGACGCTCGCCGCGGCGCGGCAGCACGACGCGGCGGCCGAGATCGTGCAGCCCGAGGTGCATGACGGGCAGGCGCTGGTGTTCGACGGCCGCATCTGGCACGGCTCGCACAACAAGACGAAATCGGTCCGCACCGCGTTGCTGATCCAGTATGCGCGGGCCGACCGGCCGGTGCGCATGCCCCGTACTTTCAACTGGCCGATCGAGTTTCACCGCCGTCGCAAGCCGCCCGTCGTGGTGGTCAGCGGCAAGAGGCAGGCGGGCGTCAACCGCATCGTCCGCGCGCCCCGCCGGTCAGAGGCCATCGGCAATGGCGTGCATCTGCTGCCTGGTCTGTCGGCAGCGCATGGGAAGGACTTCGCCTCGTTCCAGCACTTCTGGGGCGGGACCCCGGCAGTCAGCGATATCGAATGCCACAGCTCGATCCTCGCGCCCGGCGCCAGCCCGCATCCGCTGCACCAGCATATCGAGGAGGAAATCGTGGTCGTCGTCTCGGGCGAGGCGGAACTGCACGTCGCTGACGACGCGACAGGAACGGCGAACGCCGAGCGGGTGCGGATGGGGCCGGGTGACTTCGCCTACTATCCAGCGCGGGCGCACCACACGCTCAGCAATGTCGGTGACACCCCGCTGCTCTATACGATGCTGAAATGGGTCAACTACGGCAAGCCGCAGGACGGACGCGCTGCCGGACGCGTTTTCATCAAGTCGGGCGAGGCGATCAGGTCCGCCGGGCCGGGCGTCGGCGCACAGTTGTGGCAGGCGCGGACCCGCTGGCTGCGGCGGCTGCACGCCCATGTCAGCAGGCTTGAGCCTGGTGAAGGCTACGATTCGCACGCCGACCGCTACGATGTGGCGATCCTGCTGCTCGCGGGCAGCGTCGAAACCCTGGGGCGCCCGGTTGTGGCGCCGGCGTTAATCTATCACCCGGCTGGCAATCTGCATGGCATCCGGGCAATGGGTACCGAGCCGGCGCGATATCTGGTGTTCGAACTGGACGGGCGGCCAAGTCCCTTCGCCCCACTCATCCAGCTAAGTCACCGCTTGAGCAGGCGGCGACGCTAGCCGCAACGCGCGCCGATTGTAATCGGCCGGGGGCTCACCATCTCTCGTTCACGGGCCGGGCCCGTGGGGGAAATGCAATGCGGGCAGCTGTGTATCGATCGTTCGGTGGACCGGAAGTGGTGCGGGTGGAGGAATTGCCCAAGCCGGTGCCGAAGGCCGGCGAGGTGCTGGTTCGGGTGCATACGTCGACGGTCAGCGCCGGCGACTATCGCATGCGGAGCCGCGACCTGCCCAAGGGCCTCGAGTTCTTCGGGCCGCTGACCATCGGTATCTTTGCGCCGCGGAAGAAAATCCTCGGCATGGACTTCGCCGGCACCGTCGAGGCGGTAGGCGAGGGGGTAACGCGCTTCAAACCGGGCGACGAGGTGGTGGGGCTGACCGGCATGAAGTTCGGCGGCCACGCCGAATATGTGTCGCTGAAACAAACTGAGGCGATGGTCTTGAAGCCCGCGGGCTGGAGATTCGAGGACGCGGTGGCGCTGGTGTTCGGCGGACACACGGTTGCCGAGTGCATCCGGCGCTGCCCGATCAAGCCGGGCGACGAGGTGCTGGTGAACGGCGCCTCGGGCGCGGTGGGAACGGCGGCGGTGCAGGTGGCCAAGCACTTCGGCGCGGTGGTGACGGCTGTGACCAGCGGCGGCAATGCCGAACTGGTGCGCTCGCTCGGGGCCGATCACGTCATCGACTACAAGACCGAGGATTTTGTCACCAACGGCAAGCAGTACAACGTGATCTTCGAATGCGTCGGCAACGCCCCGTTCGAGCGGGTGGAAAGATCGCTAAAGCCCGGCGGGGCGCTGCTGCTGGTGATCCTCGACCTGAAGGGCATGCTGGGCGCCGGCAAGAACAGCCGGAAGAGCGGCAAGCGGGTGATCCCGATCAGCTTCAAGCCCAAGCCTGAGGACGTTGCGTTCGAGATGGATCTTGCCAAGCTCGGGGCCCTAAAGCCGGTAATCGACAAGACCTTTGAGCTCGACCAAATCGCCGAGGCGCATCGCCATGTCGATACCGGACGCAAGCGCGGCAGCGTGGTGCTGCGGCTCGCGGCGACCTAGTGCTTCGCGATTTGCAATCGTGGCAATCCCGGGCCCGTCAAGGCATTGCCCAATTTGAGTCGCTTTCGGGACGAAGTTTCCACAAGCTTCTTAATCATAGTGCCGGCATGAACGGGGCATTCGACAAGCTTCACCTCATCGCGAGACTACCGCGCTGGGTGACATCTGGGCAGGTACTGGGCCGCTTCGGCGTGCCCGCGATGGCGATCGTCGGCGTGGGCGCGATTACTGCAATTCTCATCGGCGTGCAGTGCGGCGGACTGGATAAGTGCTTTACCGGCAAGCCGCCGGTGGCGGTCGCCAGCGTCGCGCCGGTGGCAACTCCCGCGGCAGCGGAAGCGTCGCTGAGCCCGGTTGCTGTGACAGCAACGGTGCCCGCGGAGACGACGGCCGTTGCGCCCGTGATTGAAGTCGCCATGACCAAGGCGCCGGAAGTGCCCGAGGGCGTGCTGCGGGCGCGGCGTGTCGACGACATGATCGGCGACACCTTCGTGGCGCTGGCCTCCGACGACGACGGCTGGCTCGCCGGTGCCGCGGCTGGTGCGGCCGCGGACGCCCAGGTCGACGAAGGTGACGGCGACGGACCGCCGCCGATCGACGAAACCGCAGAAGAAGCGGCGACGGCCGCAGCAACCGGCGAAGCGCCGGTGCTGCCGCTCGAACGCCCGGAGCCGCTCGATGTCGCGGCCTTTGCCGACGAGCCGACCGAAACCGCGGCGTCGGTCCGAGCGGAAGCGGAGCGCAAGCTCGCGGAGGTCACAAAGTCGGAACCCGAGCCGGTTGCCGAGCCTGAGCCCGTTGCCGAACCTGAGGCGGTGGCGGAGGCCGAGCCAATGGCTGAACCTGAGCCCGAGGCGAAGCCTGCCAAGGTCGAGGCCTCCGGCGACACTCGCTCCGTCGCTGGTTCCGGCGTCAACGTCCGTTCCGGCCCGGGCAAGTCGAACGGCAGGGTGTTCGGCCTTGCCGGTGGCGAGAAGGTCACGGTGGGTGAAAACCGGCGCGGCTGGCTGAAGATCACCGACGACCAGGGCCGTACCGGCTGGGTCTACAAGGACTACCTGAACTAGCCCAATTCTGAACTGAGCTGGAGTGTTGCCGCCGCGTCATTGTACGCTGCGCCGACCTATGCTCAATTCCCGCTCGCTTAAACCCATGGAGAGCGCAATGCCCCGAGTCATGTTCATCGAGAAAGGAGCCCTTCCCCAACTTGAGAACGTGACGCGCAATGCGAACACTGAACCTTGGGATCCTGGCGCATGTCGACGCCGGTAAAACCAGCCTGACTGAACGGCTGCTTTATGCAGCCGGCGTTATCGA
>JBKJMF010000042.1:0-5397 GCA_046596525.1 Devosia sp.
AGCCATAAACGCGTGAGCACGTACAAGCCGCCATGCGCGGCATTTTTGGCTAGGCAAGAGTGCGGGTGCTTGGCCGGTAACCGCCCGCCAATCAAGGCGGATACGTCGGCACGAACCAACTTCCTTCGGAACCGATCGTGCCCCGGGGACTTCTCCCCTCGGGCGGCGGTTACAATAAGAAGGATACAAAAAATGAAGAAACTGATCCTGGCCTCATTGGCAATTCTCACACTCAGCAGTGGCACGGTTCTCGCGCAGAGCGATGCCGGAGCTGCCGTTGGTGGCACTGCGGGCGGCGTTAGCGGCGCCATCGCCGGCGGTCTTATTTTTGGACCCATTGGGGCTATCATCGGCGGGTTCACCGGCGCCGTGATCGGCGCGACCGTCGTCGCCGATACATCGATTGAATATGCACGCCTGAACCCAACCGAACCGATCGTGATCGAAGGCGATATCGACGTCGGCTATGCGGTGCCGGAGACCATTACGCTCCACACGATCGAGGGCGATCCAGACCACGCGTATTTCTATACGAACGACCGCCTGTACTTCGTGGAGCTTGAGGGCCGTACGGTCGTCTACTCGCCGGGCATCGTCGTCGCGGCGAACTAACCCGCTCCATCTGAGCGGCGCCGGCTCAACGCCGGCGCCGTATCTCCACTACGTGCCTGCCGGAGCCGCCGGAATTCTCACGGTGGTTTGCAGACCTCCTGCTTCCGAGCGAGCCAGGACCAGGGTGCCGCCGTTCAGTTCCAAAATCTCTCGCGCTATGGCTATACCGAAACCCGTGCCGGAACGTTCCTCATCGAGGCGCCCGCCGCGTTTTCCGAGCTTTGCAATGTCCTCATCCGACAGGCCCGGACCATCGTCGCGAACAATGAATTCCGCCATATCGCCGCTCGGCCGGCAGATTATTTCGACCTGGGTGCGCGCCCATTTTGCGGCATTTTCCAGCAGCACGCCGACCAGCTCCATGAGGTCATGAGGATCCATGTCGACGCTGGATTTGTCGGCATCGAGCCTCCAGAAAATATCCGGACCTCGTCCTGCCTTGCGAATGACCGCGACGCTTCGTAGCAGGGCCTGGTCGAGCGAGGCATTGAGGACGTGCTCGGCACTCCGCATCCGTAGTTGGGCGAGCCGCAACTGGTAGTCGATCCGCTCGGCCATCTCCTCGCTGAGGAGTTCGAGCACTCCGGCGTTGCTGGCATCCCCTTGGGCGCGGAGGCGGCCGGCCGTTGCTGTCAGCACCGCAAGCGGCGTCTTCAGGCCATGCGCCAGATCGTCGGCGCGCGCGCGAGCGAACTGGATGGCGCGGTCATTGCTGGTGAGAAGCGCATTCACTTCGCGAACCACCGGAGCGACTTCGGTCGGATAAATTCCATCGAGGCGTGAGGCCCGTCCCTGAACCACGTTCTCCACCGCTACCTGCAAGCCCTGGAGTGGTTTGAGGCCCAGATAGACCTGCAGCCATGCAGCGAGTACGAGGGCCGCGCCGACCGCCAGCAGAGCGCCAGCAATATCCAGTGCAAAGCGCTGAAGATCGCGGCCGCGCAAACTCAGATCTTCGGCAACGCTGACTCGCAGCCGACGCTGGCCGGTATCTGCATCAAGCGTTACGTCCTGGGTCAGGACGCTCAGCCCTTGCCCCTGGGGACCCCGAGTGTTGGCAGAGATGGGCTGCCCCGGCTCCACGGGCGCCGGCGCATTGAGTTCAGTGTCCCAGAGCGAGCGGGACTGGCCTAGTTCGCCAGAACCGAGGTCGACAACCTGCCAGTAGAGGCCACCAGCTGGAGTTGCGTAGCGCGGATCGTTGAGGCCCGGGCGGAGTTCGGACAATGGAGTGGCCGCCGTCAGGCTGGTCAGCACCCGGTCGAGGTTGGCGAGAAGGTCTTCGCGCTGATCCCGCTCAACACTCGCTGAGAAGATGGCGACAATCGCCACTGCAGCTCCGACGAGTGCGAGCGTAATCCACGCGCCAGCGCCTGCGAGGAGACGTACTCGCAGCGAGTGTGCGGTCACGCCCCTTCACCGGGCAATACGTAGCCGAAGCCCCTCCGCGTCTCGATGATGCCCGGGCCCAGGCGCCGTCGCAGCCTGCCGACGAGCTGTTCGATCGAGTTCGGGTCCCGCTCGCTATCCTGGCTGTACAGGTGATCCGTCAGTTCGGTCTGCGACAGAACGCGGCCCCGGCTATGGAGGAGTTGGGCCAACAGCCTGAACTCCAGCGGTGTCAGTTCGATTGGCACGCCGTCCTTGCTCACCTGCATCTGGCGCGCGTCGAACACGTAGCCGCTGAATGGGATGCGAGACGAGGCAAGCCCATTGGAGCGCCGGATGATCGCGCGGACCCGCGCCAGCACCTCTTCTACCCGGCACGGCTTGACCACATAGTCATCGGCACCGGCTTCGATCGCCTCGACCTTTTCCTCCCAGCGGCCACGGGCGGTGAGAACCAGAACGGGCGATTTGCGATCAGCGTCTCGCCATCGCTTGAGCACCGTAAGACCATCCAAGGTGGGTAGACCCAGGTCCAGGATCACGGTCTCGAAATCTTCGGTGTCGCCCCGGTACCAGGCAATTTCACCGTCCGTCTCAACCTCGACGATAAAGCCTGCGCTGGTCAGTGCACTGCGAAGCGGGTCCGCGATACGTCCATCGTCTTCTGCAATCAGAATGCGCATCAGTGTGCGTCCATCAGAGCGCCGGACCGCGCGTTGAAGTAGACCTTGTGCAGGCGTCCGTCCGCTTCGAGCACGGTAACCTCGTACACGTAAATCCCCTCGTACCGGACCAGTTGGACGTCAAGCACCCGCCCCGTGCTGGTTTTGGCAACGAGCGCCGTCACCGCTTCAAGGGGCAACACCTCATGCTTCTTTACTGCTTCACGGGCCACCCTGTCGTCCTTGGGCACCTTGGTGACCTTCTTGTCGGCGTTGGAGTTACGTCCGCCCGTCGCCGCACCCCCCGCGTTGCCACTCCCGTTGCCGCCGCCACCCCCGCTGCCGTTACCACCGATGTTAGCGGCGAGAGCCGGAACGGTCAGCAGCGTGGTCATCATCAGGGCGAGGATCGGGATCGGGAGGCGCATGGGTTGGATACTAGCGAAGCCAACCTGTAATTTCGCTGAGAATCCCGCTCAGGGGTGCATCAGCACCCATCTGCTAGCGTTATCTGTCTCGATAGCTGCGCAAGCAGTTGAAGGCAGTGCCGAGAGGCACATCAAGATATGGCGGCACCGCAATTCCCACCTCCGCCATGCGGTGCCGCCAGTCATCTCAATAAGGAAAACGGTGCGACCAACATCGTACTCGGCACTGATCGGTCGCGACGTTTCCGTCGCTTTTGACGATCGCGGAGGCAATAAGGAACAACAAAAATGAAACGCCTCATCCTCACGACCCTAGCCCTACTGGGCGGACTCGCACTATCTCCCACTATCGCCAACGCCGCAGAGGCCGCATCTTCGGCCAATGTCCGATCCGGCCCGGGCACGTCCTATCGTGTGGTTGACCGGCTGGTGCGCGGTGAGAACGTCAATGTTCGCCGCTGCCGCTCCAACGGCTGGTGCTACATCACCCACCCCGGTCCGGATGGCTGGGTTTCAGCTCGCCTGCTTGTCTCCAACGACTTTGGCGATGAGTACTTGGGGAGCCGTCGGGCCCGTCCCAACATCAGCTTCAGCATCATCATCGGCGGTGGTGGCTTCGGCGGCGGTGGTGGCGGGGGAGGCGGTGGCGCACCACGCGAGGAACTGGTCTGCCTCGTGACCTTCTTTGACGCCGGCGATGTCGCCGCGGGCGCCGACGCCGACGTCGAACGGGCTCGGGTCCTGCCGCGCAGCGAGGCCGAAAGCCGTGACCGTCCCAACGATCGCCAGGGCATCTTCGATTACGGCACCGACCGGCAAACCCGCGAGACCTGCGAGTACCTGGATAATCTGAACTAGCAGCAACTCAGGCGGGGCTTCGGCCCCCCCGCCCCTCCCGGAGACCATTGATGTTGAAGGCGATAACCCTTCCTGGGGAACGGGCAGAGGAGGCACTTGGCGCTCTCGAAGTCCTCGTCGACCTCTCCACCTCCCAACTCGAGATGTGCCGCCAGGTACTGGAGGAGTTAGAGTTCACCGGCGAGTTGCAGAAGGACTTCATGAAGCGGCTCGTTCGCACACAGTCGGAGATCCGCAAGGCGCGATCCAAGCTCAAGGACCTGACCTCGACCGAAGCTGCGACAACCGGCGCCCGGGACGGTCAATGAAGACTTGCTGGTTCCTTGTAGTTCAGGCTCGAGATGCGTGGTGGGTCGACTGTGAAGGGAAGTCCTACGGCCCCTTTGCAGCCGCGGATGAGGCCATCACCAATGCGATCAGATTTGCCGAAATCTTCGGCGACGCCGGGCGGCAATCTCAAGTCTGGGCCCCCGATGATAGTGGCCGAATGAGACAGGTCTGGAGCGGCGCCGCGCCGGCGCGCACCGCATGAGCAGCTTACCTGCAATGTGGCTGACATTCCTGGTCAGCATCCTATCAGCTTATTGAAATTGTTGACCTTTTTTGGAACCGCAGACTGTCGAAAACGTTCATGATGCAGTCAATTCGAGAGGAGAATCCGAATGGCTGATCGTGAAACAATCGTCACTTCCGGAGGCGGCGCCGGTGGCGTCATCGCCGGCATCCTGGTCGTCGTCCTCGCAGTCGTCGTCGCCTACTTCGTCTTCTTCAACGGCAACGGCGGTTCCCGGACCGTGGACGTCGACGTTCCGGCCGTGAAGGTCGATGTCGTTCCCGACGGACAGTAGGAGGCACACCATGGAAGGCATCGGTTGGATAATGGCGATCATCATCGGCGCGCTCGCCGGTTGGATCGCCGAAAAAATGATGGGGTCGAACCAGGGCCTGCTCATGAACATCGTTATGGGCATCGTCGGCGCTGTGATCGGCAACTTCATCCTCATGCTGGTCTTCGGCGCCACGATGGGTGGGATTGTCGGTCAGCTGATCGTCGCCGTCGTCGGCGCCTGTCTGCTCATCGCGATATGGCGCGCCATCCGCGGCCGTCGCGCCGTCTAGTTGCATCTGACGCCGCCGCTTCAGATGCAGGCGGTGGCCGGTGAAAGCCCTCGTTCTCACAAGCAAGCGCCGCACCGGCCGCCGCTCACTAAATGGAGCTCCGAAAATGCGATCGATCACACTGCTGACGCTATACGCGTTCTCGATCTCGATCCTGTTCACGGCCTACAGCTTCACGACGCTGCCGTAGCACGTTCAAGGACCCTGCGGTTCAACCTGTAAATTCGCTGAAATGCCGGCTCAGCAGCGCATCAGTCACCGCATGCTAGCGTAAATCCTGCCTGTTCTGTGCACACACAGATCAGGACAGAAGGTGTCTCGCAACACAC
>JBKJMF010000157.1:0-3400 GCA_046596525.1 Devosia sp.
ACCCTCGCCTCCGGCCGCGAGGAGCGCAACAGCCGGTGGGTGCATTGGCGGCGGCGGTACAATGCCGGCTATGGGGTGAAATCGCGGGCCGATATGCAGGCGGTGCTGGCGTTCTTCGAGGAGCGACGGGGGCGGTTTCATGCGTTCCTGTGGCGCGACGGGCTCGACTATTCGTCGAACGGGGCGGAGGTGCCGACGGCGCTGGACCAGGGCATCGGGACCGGCGACGGCGTACGGGTTTCGTTTGCGCTGACAAAACGTTATGGGGCGAACTTCGACCCCTATCTGAGACCCGTCACCAAGCCCGTTGCAGGGTCGGTGATGGTGGCGGTGGCGGGCGCCTCCCTCGCTGCCGCCGACTTTTCCGTCGATGCGCTGACCGGGCTGGTGACGCTGGATGCGGCGCCGGCGGTGGGCGCGGCGGTGACGGCGGGGTTCCTGTTCGATGTGCCGGTGCGGTTCGATATCGACCGGCTGGATGTCGAATTGACCAGCTTCGACGCCGCCGAGGTGCCGGCCATTCCACTGATCGAGGTGCGCGAATGAGGACGCTGGAGGCGGGGTTCGCGAGCCACATCGCCGGTGGTGCGACGACGCTGGCGACGTGCTGGCGGATCGAGCGGAGCGACGGGCTGGTGCTGGGGTTCACCGACCATGATGCGGCGCTGAGCTTTGGCGGGACCGAGTACCTGCCAGCGCATGGGCTGGACGGGGGCGCGGGGACGGCCAAGCTCGGGGCAAGCGTGGACACTACGGACGTGGTGGGCGTGCTGCATTCGGACGCGATCGACGAGGACGATGTCCTGCTCGGGCGGTTCGATGGCGCGGCCGTTGAGACCTGGCGGGTGAACTGGCGGGCGCCGGCGGAACGCATGCTGGTGAGCCGGACGACGATCGGCGAGATCGTGCGCGAGGACGGGGTGTTCCGGGCGGAGCTGCGGAGCGGGCAGCACGCCATCAACCAGAAGCGCGGGCGGATTTACCAGGCGCTGTGCGACGCGGAACTGGGCGATGCGCGGTGCGGGGTGGACCTCGACGATCCCGCGTTCCGGGCCGAGGCGACGGTGCTTGGGGTGCGGGACCGGTTTCGGCTGGCGATCGAGGGGATCGATGGGTTCGCCGAGGGGTGGTTTGCGTTCGGGGTTGGGCTATGGGGATCGGGCAAGCGCGAGAGACTGCGGGATCGCGTGGTGACGGCGGAGCGGCTGGGCGGGGTGGATGTGCTGGGGTTCGCGGCGCCGGTGGGGGACTGGGTGGTCGAGGGCGACGCATTGGTGCTGACGGCGGGGTGTGACCGGCGGTTTGCGACGTGTCGGGCGAAGTTTGCCAATGCCGAGCGGTTCCGTGGCTTTCCGCACATTCCGGGCAATGACTTCGTGCTGCGCTATCCGCGGGCGGGCGGGCAGTTCGACGGGCGGAAGCTGGTCGGATGAGGGCGGACATCGTGGCGGCGGCCCGCGCGTGGGTCGGCACGCCGTATCGGCATCGGGCGGCGACGCTGGGGGCAGGGTGCGATTGCCTCGGGCTGCTCCTGGGGGTGTGGCGGATGGTCTACGGGACCGAGCCGCCGGAGCTGCCGAACTATCGGGCGGACTGGCGGGACGCGTCGCATGCGCGGGAGCTGCAGGCGCTGGCGGAGACGTGGCTGGTCCCGGGCGTGATGGAGCCGGGGGCGGTGGTGCTGTTCCGCATGGGGGCATCGGTGCTGCCGCGGCATTGCGGGGTGCTGGTGGGCGAGGGGCGGTTCGTCCACGCGCAGGAACGGCTGGGCGTTGTGGAGGGGAACCTCACCGACGGCTGGGCGAGGCGGGTGGCCGGGGTTTGGGCGTTTCCGGACGTCTGAGCGCTTGGCGCCCCTCACCCTGGCCCTCTCCCCAAAGGGGCGAGGGGACGCACTTTGCACCGGCAATGCCACGTCGCCCCCTCGCCCCTTTGGGGAGAGGGTTGGGGTGAGGGGTAGCCACACGCTCGGCATATCCGGCCGCCCCCTCCACCGACTTCGCCGGTCACTGAGAAATCGAGGACAATCACATGGCAACTCTCGCGCTGTCCGTTGCCGGGCAGTTCATTGGTGGCGCGGTTGGCGGGCCGGTTGGCGCGACCATTGGGCGGGCGCTGGGGGCGCTGGCGGGGAGTGTGGTCGACCAGGCGCTGTTCGGCGAGAAGCCGCAGCAGGCGCCGGGGGCGGATATCCGGCTGTCGGGGTCGGCCGAGGGCGGGGCGGTGCCGCGGCTTTATGGCTGGGGGCGGCTGGCCGGGAACATCATCTGGGCGACGGAGCTCGAGGAACTGGCGAGCGAGGATTCGGGCGCCAAGGGCACGGCGCAGCCGGAGGACCGCGAGATTGTCGCGAGCTTTGCGGTGGGGCTGTGCGAGGGCGAGGTGCAGCGGCTGGGGCGGATCTGGGCGGATGGGCAGTTGCTGGAGACCGAGGGACTGGCGCTGCGGTTCTATCGCGGGACCGAGACGCAGGGGGTCGACAGCCTGATCGAGGCGAAGCAGGGGGTGGCGCCGGCCTATCGCGGGCTCTGCTACCTGGTGTTCGAGCGGCTGCCGCTGACGGAATTCGGCAACCGCATCCCCAACATCACGGTGGAGCTGTGTCGGGTGGTGGGCGAGCTGGAGCCGCTGATCCGCTCGGTGACGGTGATCCCCGGGGCGACGGAGTTCGGATACGACCCGGTGGCGCGGGTACGGGTGCTGGGGCACGGGGCGACGGGGCATGAGAATGCGCATGCCTCGGCGCTGGTGAGCGACTGGACGCTGTCGATCGATGAGCTGGTGGCGCTGTGTCCCAACCTCGAGCACGTGTCGCTGGTGGTGAGCTGGTTCGGTGATGACCTGCGCTGCGGGGAGTGCACGATCCGGCCGAAGGTCGAGGCGGCGAACCGCAGTGTGCAGGGCGCGAGCTGGAGCGTGGCCGGGCTGACGCGGGCGACGGCGGAGGTGGTGTCGCAGCACGACGGCGGGCCGGCTTATGGGGGGACGCCTTCCGATGCGAGCGTGCTGGCGGCGATTGCCGATTTGCGGGCGCGCGGGCTGGCGGTGACGCTCTATCCGATGGTGCTGATGGATATCCCGGCGGGCAACCCGATGGGGCAGCCGGCTTATCCGTGGCGCGGGCGGATCAGTTGTGATCCGGCGCCGGGGACGGTCGGCTCGCCTGAGGGGACGAGTGCGCTGAATGCGCAGGTGGCGGCGTTTGTCGGCTCGTCGAGTGGCTGGGGTTTTCGGCGGATGGTGCGGCACTACGCTGATCTGGCCGATGAGGCGGGGGCCGAGACGCTGGTGATCGGCTCGGAGATGGTCGGGATGACCACCCTGCGCGGCACGAGCGGGTTTCCGTTCGTCCATGCGCTGGTGACGCTGGCGGCGGAGGCGCGGGCGCTGGCGCCGGGGG
>JBKJMF010000226.1:0-5391 GCA_046596525.1 Devosia sp.
ACCATCGGCAAGGGCACCGCGACAGTCGAGCTCGAGGACCTGACCGGCGCCGACCTGATCTTCGTCATCGGCGCCAACCCTTCGTCCAACCACCCGCGCTTTATCCATATGCTGAAGCACTGCCGTGACCGAGGCGGCGACGTGATCGTCATCAATCCGGCGAAGGAGCCGGGGCTGGTGAAGTTCGCCGTGCCGAAGAGCCCGACCTCGATGCTGTCGGGCGGCACCGAAATCGCGTCGGACTACCTGCAGCCGCGGATCGGCTCCGACATCTGGCTGTTCAAGGGGCTGATGAAGGCGGTCTTCGCCATGGGCGCCGAGGACAAAACGTTCATCGAAAACCACACGGCAGAAGTTCATGATCTAAAGGCAGATCTTGACCGACTTTCGTGGGAACAGATCGCGGCGAATACATCGATTTCCAGGTCGGACATCGAGCGCGTCGCCACTCGCTACGCCAACCGGCAGAACGTCGTGTTTGCCTGGGGCATGGGCATGACCCACCACCTGCACGGGGTCGAAAACGTCGAGGCGATCGCCAACCTGGCGCTGCTTAGAGGCATGATCGGCAAGCGCTTTTCCGGCCTCTTGCCGCTGCGCGGCCACTCCAACGTGCAGGGCATCGGCACCATCGGCGTGAAACCGATCGTCTCCGAGCAGATCTTCGCTGCGATGGAGCAGGCGTTCGGCATAAAACTCAGCCGCGACAAGGGTTTCGACACCATGGCCGGCCTCGAAGCGGCCGCCCGCGACGAGATCGACAGCGCCGTCATCATGGGCGGCAACCTCTGGGGTGCCACCCCGGACACCGACTTTGCCAGCCGCGCCATGGGCGCCATCGGCTTCAAGCTGTTCCTCACCACCACGCTAAACCGTGGGCACGTCAATGGGTTAGGCGACGGCGAGGTGCTGATCCTCCCGGTCACCGCCCGCGACGAGGAGTGGTCGCCGACCACCCAGGAATCGATGTTCAACTTCGTTCGCCTCTCCGACGGCGGTATCGAGCGGCTCGACAATGTGCGGCCGGAAACGGTGATCCTCTGCGATCTGGCCAAGCTCCTCGTCCCGGATTGTCCTATTGATTTCAGCGGCTTCAAGCAGCACTCGAAAGTGCGTGAGGCCATCGCCCGGATCGTCCCCGGCCTCGAGCAACTGGCCGATATCGACGTGGCAAAGCGCGAGTTCCACATCAAGAACCGCGTGATGCACACGCCCGAGTTCGCCACCAGGGACGGCAAGGCCCACTTCGTCGTCACCCCGCTGCCCAAGGCGCTGGCGCCGCTCACCCTCGCCACCGTGCGCTCGGAAGGCCAGTTCAACACCATCATCTACGAAGAGCAGGACAGCTACCGCTTCAAGGCCGGTCGCGACGCCATCTTCCTCAACCGCGAGGACATGGCGGCCTTCGGGCTGAGTGACGGGCAGCGCGTCACAATCGCGTCGCACACCGGCAAGATGACCGGCACCGCCACCGCCTTCGACCTGCCGCGAGGCTCGGCGCTGGCCTACTATCCAGAGGCCAACGTCCTCTGCGGCAAGGCAGTCGACCCGCGCTCGAAGACCCCGGCGTTCAAGTCCGTGCCAATCTGGATCGAGGCGTGATGACCGGTTTCCCGAAGCAGACCTTCGAGTTCCTCGCGGGCATCGCCGCGCACAACGAGAAGGCCTGGTTCGACGCCAACCGGCCGCTCTACGAGGCGGGCTATGTCGAGCCGGGGAAGGCCTTCGTCGCCGACATCGGGCCGCGGCTCAAGGCCATCTCGCCCGAGGTGCACTTCGACCCCAAGGTCAACGGCTCGATCTCGCGCATCAACCGCGACATCCGCTTTTCGAAGGACAAGCGGCCCTACAAGCAGCATCTGGCGCTGTGGTTCTGGCACGGCGACAAGCGCGGCTGGGATCGGCCCGGCTTCTACGTCCACATCGAAGCCGGGCGGGTGTTCCTCGGCACCGGCATGTACGGCTTCGACAAGGACATGCTGGACAGCTTCCGCCAGTCGGTCATCCACCCACGCTCCGGCATGGCGCTGCTGGCGGCGATTGCCGAAGTGAAGGCCAAGGGCGATTACGGCATCGGCGAGAATACCCGCAAACGCCTGCCGCGCGGCTTCGAGGCGCCGGCGGACCGGGCCGAGTACCTGCTCTACGAAGGCCTGACCGCCGGCATCGAATTGCCTGCCAGTGCGGCCGCGGAACCGGATTTCGCCGATCGTTGCATCGAGCATTTCGCCAACACCGCGCCGATCACCCGCTGGCTCATCGCCGAGGTGGCGGGTTGATCATCCGTTGCGGAAAGCATAGCCGTAGCCGTTGAGCGCCGGCGCGCCGCCGAGGTGGGCGTAGAGCACCTTCGAGCCCTTGGGGAAGTGGCCGGTCTGCACCAGGTCGATCATCCCCTGCATGGATTTGCCCTCGTAAACCGGGTCGGTGATCATACCCTCAAGCCGCCCGGCAAGCCGGATGGCTTCCTTGGTCTCCTCCGATGGGACGCCATAGATCGGGTAGGCGTAGTCTTCGAGCAGCACCACGTCGTCGGCGGTGATCGGTTTGCCGAGTTCCACCAGTTCGGCTGTCCGCTGCGCGATTTCGAGCACCTGGGCGCGGGTCTGCTGCGGTGTGCAGGAAGCGTCGATGCCGATGACGTTGCGGGCCCGGCCATCGGCGGCAAAGCCCACCACCATGCCGGCATGGGTCGAGCCGGTGACGGTGCAGACCACGACGTAGTCGAACTTGAAGCCAAGCTCCGCTTCCTGCGCTCGCACCTCCTCGGCGAAGCCGACATAGCCGAGCCCGCCGAATTTGTGCACCGAGGCGCCAGCGGGGATCGGGTAGGGCTTGCCGCCCGCAGCCTCGACTTCGGCGATGGCATTCTTCCAGCTGTCGCGGATGCCGATATCGAAGCCATCATCGACGAGCCGCACGTCGGCACCCATGATCCGGCTCAGCATGATGTTGCCGACCCGGTCGTAGACCGCATCCTCGTGCGGCACCCAGCTCTCCTGCACCAGCCGGCACTTGAAGCCGATCTTGGCCGCCACCGCCGCCACCATGCGGGTGTGGTTGGACTGCACGCCGCCGATCGACACCAGCGTATCGGCGCCCGAGGCGATCGCGTCGGGGATGATGTATTCAAGCTTCCGCAGCTTATTGCCGCCGAAGGCCAGCCCGGAATTGCAGTCCTCACGCTTGGCGAACAGCTGCACCTTGCCGCCCAGGTGGGCGCTGAGCCGGTCGAGCCGTTCGATCGGCGTCGGACCGAAAGTGAGCGGGTAGCGGTCGAATTTGGCGAGCATGCTGGCGGCTCCTCGGTGACGAAAACTGCCCTGATGCTAGCAAGTCGACACCGAAAGGTGCTTTCATAGTGGAGGTCAGATGGGCCTTAGTGCGTCACCACGACGGCAATAGCCGCTGATATCCACTCGATCTGGAGCCAAAGATGGAAGAATCTTCCGCGCCTGCCGAACTAGATCGCATCGACATCCGCATGCTTCGGGCGCTGCAGCGCGACGGGCGGATCAGCAACGCGGAGCTGGCTGCAACGGTCGGGGTCAGCGCCGCGACCTGCCATCGGCGCACGCAGCGGCTGTTCGAGCTCGGCCATATCGGTAGCGTCCGCGCCATGGTCGATCCGGCCAAGGTCGAGCTTGGGGCGCTGGTGCTGGTCGGCGTGGTGCTCGATCGCTCGACGCCCGAGAGCTTCGCTGCCTTCGAGACCGCGGTGCAGAAGCTGAAATTCGTACTCGATTGCCACCTGGTGGCCGGCGACTTCGACTATTTCCTCAAGATCCGGGTGCGCGACATGGCCGATTTCAACCGCCTGCATGGCACGCAACTGATCGCGCTGCCCGGCGTGCGCCAGACCCGGACCTTCTTCGTGATGAAGGAAGTGGCCGACAACCGGCCACTGGAGTTCTAGCCGATCGGATACGCCACGTAAGCGAACCGCTTGTTGTCCGGAGCCCACGAGTTGACGTTGATCGTCCCTTGGCCGCCGTTGAACTGCACGATGTCGCGTGTACCCGTCCCGTCTGGCCGCATGAAGCGCAGGATGACGTCCTTGTCGGCGGGGTGGCCCTTGGTGCCCGGCGGATAGCTCAGGTAGGCGATCGACTTCCCGTCCGGCGAGAAGTGCGGGAACCAGTTCACCCGTTCGTCGAAGGTGACCTGCGTCAACTCCGAACCGTCGGTGCGCATCTTGAAAATCTGCGCGTGGCCGGGCGAGCGCTGCTCGGAGTTGAACCAGATCCATTGCCCATCCGGTGAGTACTCCGCGCCGTCATTGGGCACCAGCACGTCGGTCAGCTGGGTATCCGGGCCACCCGCCGAGGGGATGGTCCAGATGTTCACCTTGGCCCACTGGTTATCGCCCACCGCGTTGATACCGACATAGGACAGCGTCCTGCCGTCCGGCGAAATGCCGTGGAGGTAGTAGTGGTGGCGGTGCGGATAGGTGTTCGACACCCGGCGTGGCATGCCGCCGGTGATCGGCAGCGCGTAAAGATGCCCGTCGTCCGAACTCACGTAGACCGTGCGGCCGTCGGGCGAGAGCACATGGTCGTTGTTGAGATCGTCGAGATCACCGGTGTCGATCTTCTCGATCTCACCCGTGCCATCAGCCGCGATCGTCCACAGCTCCCCGCCGGCGTTGAACACCAGCGTCCTGCCATCCGGCGTCCAGTTGGGCGCCTCGATGATCTCGTCGGCGGCGAACAGCACCTGCCGGCCGCTGCCATCGATGTTGATGACGGTCAGTTCCGACACCTGGCCTGGCTGCAGGCTGCGGCCACGGCGGGCGAAATTGGGTCTCGACGGCACGGATATCCTCCCGGGAGTGCTCTTCTGGCGTTTGATCGTATTAACGATAATGCAGTGCGCTGGCTAGCAGGAATCGCGGTGGCCGATCGGGTGGCTCGGGGCCCGGGGCCGAAGGTGGTGTTGCCCCGGCGGAGCGGTTCCCCTACATACGGCGCTCGATTTCAAGCTTTAGCGGCGGGAGCAGTGCCCTCATGGCGCGCCAGTTCATCTATCACATGCACGGAATGTCCAAGGCCTATGCCGGCGGCAAGAAGGTGCTCGATAACATCCACCTGAGCTTCTATCCGGACGCCAAGATCGGCGTGCTCGGCCCGAACGGCTCGGGTAAATCGACGCTGCTGCGCATCATGGCCGGCCTCGATACCGAGTTCACCGGCGAGGCCTGGGCCGCCGATGGCGCCAAGATCGGCTACCTGCCGCAGGAGCCGCAACTCGATCCGGCGCTCAACGTGCTCGGCAACGTCATGACCGGCGTCAAGGAAAAGAAGGACATCGTCGACCGCTACAACGAGTTGATGATGAATTACTCCGACGAGACCGCCGACGAGGCGACCAAGCTCCAGGACGTCATCGACA
>JBKJMF010000247.1:0-3049 GCA_046596525.1 Devosia sp.
TAGCTCAGTCTGGTAGAGCACCGGTTTTGGGAACCGGGGGTCGAGTGTTCGAATCACTCTGCCCCGACCATTCGACGAGGAAGCGATGACGGCACGTATCTTCCGGCCTGCGCCTAACGCCATGCAGTCCGGCCGCGGCAAGTCCAAGGAATGGGTCTTGGTGCACGAGCCTGCCACCGCTCGCCAGATCGAGCCCCTCATGGGGTACACGTCCAGCACCGATACGCGGGCGCAGATTCGGCTCACGTTCGACACGCTCGAAGAAGCCGAGGCCTACGCGCACAAGAACGGCATCGCCTACCAGGTGATGCCGGATCACCAGCCGACGGTGAAGCGCAACACCTACTCGGACAATTTCCGCGCCGACCGCAAGACGCCCTGGACGCATTGAGGGCTCGCGGCGTGAGAGTACTCCGCCGCGCCCTGCTTGCCTGTGCCGCCGGTCTCGCGCTGAGCGGCCCTGCACTCGCCGACCCTGCGCTATGGAAGGTCAGCGATGCCGACAGCGACATCTACCTGTTCGGCTCGGTGCACATTTTCACCCGCGAGATGGACGATTGGCGCTCGGATGAGTTCGACGCCATCCTCAAGTCGGCCGACCACGTGATCTTCGAGGTGGTGATGGACATCGAGGCTTACTCGACCATCACGCAGATCACCATCACCAAGGGCATGCTCGCCGGTGGCAAGGGCCTGTCGCAACTGCTGAGTCCCGAGGGCTATCGCAAGGTCGCCGCTGCGGCCGAGCGGACCGGCATCGACATGGCGATGATCGAGCACATGCAGCCGTGGCTCGCCACGTTGACGCTGATGAATGCGGCGATGCCCAAGGCCAGCGCCGGAGTGGAGACGCTGCTCGATGCTGAGGTGGCTCCCGAGCGCAAGCGTGGCCTCGAAACGGCCGCCGAACAGATGGGCTTTTTCGCCGACGCGCCGCTCGACGAGCAGATCGACGGGCTGATCTCGACCGCCGACGGGATTGAAGCCGGCCTCGTCGGGATGCTCGATCCGCTGATCGCGGCGTGGGAAAGCGGCGATACGGCGGCCTTGCAGGCAACGATGACCGAGCAGATCCAGCCGGGCGATCGCGCAATGATGAACCGGCTGCTCGACGACCGAAACAAGCGCTGGCTGACGCCGATCGAGAAACTGCTGGCCGACAATGACCAGTCGCTGCTGATCGTCGGTGCCGGCCATCTGGTTGGGCCCATGGGCGTGCCGGCGCTGCTGAAGGAGCGCGGCTATACGGTCGAGCGGGTCGACGAGCCGCCAACCGTCGGACCTGCCGCGACGGCGCCGCGCACTTCAGCCACTCAACGCCGGTAGCATTGTGGATCAAGTGACCCTGGTAATCGCCGTGGGTGCGGCGCTGGCAGGGTTCGCGCAGGGCGTCTCCGGCTTCGCTTTTGCCCTCGTATCACTGTCCATATGGGCCTGGGGCGTCGATCCGCGGCTGGCAGTGGTGCTGTCGGTGTTCGGCTCGCTGGTCGGGCAGCTGGTGACGCTGCCCTTCGTGTGGCGCGGCTTCAGCCTTCGGGCTGCGCTGCCCTTCATCATCGGCGGGCTGATCGGGGTGCCGATCGGGGCGCAACTGGTGGGGGCGGCCGATCCGAACCTGTTCAAGTTCGGGCTCGGCCTGTTCCTCGTCGCCTATTGCCCGTTGATGCTGATGCTGAAGCCCGACCTGAAGTTCGCCTGGGGTGGACGGGTGGCCGATACGGCAATCGGCTGGGTGGGCGGCGTGCTGGGGGGCATGGCTGCGATCTCCGGGCCGGTGCCGACGCTGTGGACGACGCTGCGCGGCTGGAACAAGGACGAGCAGCGGGGCATCCTGCAGGGCTTCAATATCGCCATGCATACGGCGACACTGACCGTCTACTTGATCTCGGGGACGATCACGGCGGAGATGTTCGGACCGCTGGCGCTGACCGGAGTGGTGCTGGTGCCGTTCGCCATTGCTGGAGTGCTGGTGTTCAAGCGGCTGACCACCATCGGCTTCCGCCGGCTGGTGCTGATCGTCCTCACCGCGTCAGGGCTGGTGCTGATCTGGGGCGCTGTGGCGGCTTGGGCGTAGGGTGCCGATTACTCGGCGGCGGCGACCTTGCGTCTACGGTTGGTCATGTCGCCGCGCCCTGCGAGCAGTCCCTCGACCGAGATATCCTCATCGAGCTCTTCCCAGTGGAGGCCACGGGAACTGAGATAGAAGCGCTGGCGCTGTTCAGCCGTTGCTTCCTCTAGAATCGGGAACCACGACAGGGGTACGCCAAGAGCGCGACCGTCCGACAGGTCGACCCAGAACTTGTCGCCCTCGAACCGGATGTCAGTCGGCTTCACCAAAGAAGTCGTTCCAGACTCTTTCGATCGTTCCACGTTGCGCCTCGATGATCGGGATCATCTGCCTGATGATCCGTGCGTCGAAGCCGTCATTATAGGCCAGGGTGACCTCAGGCCAAAGCCAGAACTTGGCGTCGATCGCATCCTTGACCATGTGGATATGCACCGGTTCGCGAGGGTTGCCCTCGTTGGCGTAAAACTGGAACCGGTATCCGCGGTGGCGGAAGACCACTGGCGACATGATCTTCCCCCCGCTTGAGTTGGCTCAGACCTCGCTGAGCTTGGTCCACTTGCCGTCGGCTTTGGACGAGGCGACGGAGGCCATGATGAACTCCATGCCTTCGACGCCATCGGCGAGGCTCGGCAGCAGCGGGGCAACGTTCTTGCCCTCGCCGCGGATCACCTGGGCGAACTGGCTGTAGAGGGTGGCGAAGGCTTCGAGATAGCCCTCGGGATGGCCGCCGGGGATACGGACGTTCATTGAGGCGGCGGGCGGGGCGGAGATGGCGCCGCCGCGGGTGAGGAGTTGCTTCGGTTTGCCGAACTCGGTGAACCACATGTAGTTCGGGTTGTCCTGCCGCCACTCGAGGCCGGCCTTCTCGCCGTAGACGCGCAGCTGCAGGCCATTCTCCGAGCCCACTGCCACCTGGCTGGCCCACAGCATGCCCTTGGCGCCGCCCTGGAAGCGCAGCTTGATCTGTACGTCGTCGTCGAG
>JBKJMF010000458.1:0-3822 GCA_046596525.1 Devosia sp.
GGGCTCGAGCATTTCCTGCACGGGCTCGGCTTCACCTGGGTCGATTTCAACTGGCTGGCGAATGGCGATACCGCCATGTACGCCATCATCCTCGCCTCGATCTGGCAGAGCTGCGGCTTCTACATGGCCCTGATGCTGGCGGGGCTCAAAGGCATCAACACCGAGATCTGGAGCGCCGCCCGCCTCGATGGCGTGAGCCTGTGGCGGCTCTATCTCGAGATCATCGTGCCGATGATGAAGTTCACCTTCCTCACCTGCGCGATCCTCCTCTCGCTCGGCGTGGTCAAGGCCTACGACATCGTCATCGCCATGACCAATGGCGGCCCCGGCCAATCGACCTGGGTGCCGGCCTATTTCACCATTAACGCGCTCGGGCCCAAGGGCAATCTCGGCTACGCCTCGGCCGCCGCCACCATGATGCTGGCGATCACGCTGGTGATCTTCCTGCCGCTGGTGGCGCTCACCGCGCTCAGCCGCCGGCGCCGCGCGGAGACCGCCAAATGAGCTCCCTCACCGCCCCGCAACAGGCCCTCGGCGCCGAGATCGTGGTCAGCCAGGCGCCCTACTTTCCGCGGAAGAAAAAGGCCATCTCGGCCAAGTCCATCGCGGTGCTCGGCTTCCTCACCATCTGCGCGCTGTTCTTCTGCGTGCCGCTCTATGTGGTGCTGGTCACCTCGCTGAAGACCATGGACCAGATCCGGCTGGGCGAGATCTTCTCGCTGCCCACCACCATCACGTTCGAGGCCTGGGATCTCGCCTGGAACCACGCCTGCTCGGGCATCAAGTGCAACGGGCTGAAGGTCGGCTTCTTCAACTCGGTGATGATCCTGTTCCCCTCCCTGATCCTCTCGATCGGGCTCAGTTGCATCACCGGCTACGCGCTGGCGCTGTGGAACGTGAAGTGGGCCAACGGCTTCCTGTTCCTGCTCTTCATGTGCGCCTTCGTGCCGTTCCAGATCATCATGTACCCGCTGATCGTGCTCTCGGCGAACCTGCAGATCTACTCGACGCTCTGGGGTATCGCCATCGTCCACGCGGTGCTCGCCATGCCCGTGCTGACGCTGATTTTCCGCAATTACTACAAGGACGTGCCGCAGGAGATCATCAGCGCCGCGATGATGGATTCCGGCTCGTTCTGGCGCGTGTTCTTCGAGATCATCCTGCCGATGAGCGGCAACATCCTGATCGTGGTGCTGATCCTGCAGATCACCTCGATCTGGAACGACTACCTGATCGGCGTCACCTTCGGCGGCATCAACAACCAGCCGATGACCGTCATCCTCGCCAATACCGTGGTCGTTTCGACCGGCACGGCTTCCTACAACGAGGACATGGCGGCGGCGTTGCTCACCGCCATCCCGCCTCTCGTCATCTACTTCCTCTTAGGAAAATTCTTCGTCCAGGGCATCACCGCCGGGGCGATCAAGGGTTAGCTCATGCCACGCGTTTCGTTCGAACACATCCACAAGAACTACGGCGCGGTGACGGTCCTGAGGGATCTCAACCTCGAGGTCGACGACGGCGATTTCCTCGTGTTGCTCGGCCCTTCCGGCTGCGGCAAGACCACGCTGCTGAACCTCCTCGCCGGCCTGCTCGATGTCAGCGACGGCCGCATCACCATTGGCGAGCGTGACGTCACCGACCTCGATCCCAAGGATCGCGGCCTTGCCATGGTGTTCCAGTCCTACGCGCTCTATCCGACCAAGACGGCCCGCGGAAACCTGAAATTCGGGCTCGCGGCGTCGAAGCTCCCCGCGGCCGAGATCGACAAGCGCATCGCCTGGGCGGCGAAGCTGCTGCAGATCGAACCGCTGCTGGACCGGAAGCCGGCGCAGCTCTCCGGCGGCCAGCGCCAGCGCGTCGCCATCGGCCGGGCGCTGGTGAAGAATGTCGGTGTCTTCCTGTTCGACGAGCCGCTGTCGAACCTCGACGCCAAGCTGCGCACCGAGATGCGCCTCGAGATCAAGAAGCTCCACGACCAGCTGAAATCCACCATCGTCTACGTCACCCACGACCAGATCGAAGCCATGACCATGGCCACCAAGATCGCGGTGATGGATGGCGGGGTGATCCAGCAGTTCGGCACGCCCGACGAGATCTACGAGCACCCAGCCAACCTGTTCGTCGCCGGCTTCATCGGCGCGCCCTCAATGAACCTCCGCCCCGCGACGCTGAAGAAGACCGACGGTACCGTCGCCGCCGAACTCGACGGCATCCGTTTCGACCTCGGCAGCTATCCGTTCAAGACCGCGCCCACCGATGGCGCGCCGGTGATCCTCGGGCTTCGCCCCGAGCACTTTGGCGCGCCCGGCGAAACGCTCGCCGGTGCTGCGGCCACCTTTACCCTGCCGGTCCAGTACACCGAGCGCACCGGCAGCGACGCCACCGCCTATCTCAAGCATGGCGAGAACCTGCTCGCTATCCGCGTCGAACCCGAGCGCACCGCCGGCCTCAAGCAGGGCGAAGCGGTCACCGTGCCGTTCGCCCGCGGCAAGGCCAACGTGTTCGATGCCCGCAGCGGGCAGCGCCTCTAGCCGACCCCAGTTTCAGACGTGCCGACACATCAGAGGAGGAATGTGATGTTGAAGAAAACTCTGGCGGGGCTCACCGCCGCGCTGCTCATGACGGCCTCGGCCAATGCCGCCGAACTCGTCGTCTACCATACCTGGTCGTCCGGCCCCGAAGTCGGCGCCCTCAATGTCCTGAAGAAGGGTTTTGAGGCCAAGGGCAACACCTGGACCGATTTTGCCATCCCGCATGACACCGGCTCCAACGTCAACCTGATGGGCCTCGTCACTGGCGGCAATCCGCCCAACGTCTTCATGGAAGCCAGCCCCGGCGTCTATCGCGACCTCAAGGGCCTCGGCCTCAGCAAGGACCTGACCGCCTGGTACACCGAAAACGGCTATCTCGATCACCTGCCGGACTCGGTGAAGAAGTCGATCACCGTCGACGGCGAGATCGTCAAGGTGCCGACCGCCATCCATATCGACGGCATGGTCTACTACAACATGGAAGTGGCCAAGGCCGCCGGTGTCGATCCTGCCGCCTGGACCTCGCTCGACGCGATGTTCGCCGATTTCGATAAGATCAAGGCAGCGGGCTACATCCCGATGGCCATCGGCGGCCAGCAGTGGCAGATCGGCTACCTCACCCACGCCCTCGCGGCAGCGGTGGGCGGACCGGACTTCTACACCAAGATCTACGGCGCCGAGCCCGATCCCGCGGTGCTCGATGCGCCTGAGATGAAAACCCTGCTCGGGACCATCCGCAAGTTCCAGGCAGCGGCCGATGAAGGTTCGTCCAACCGCGACTGGAACGTCACCACCAATGCCGTGATCACCGGCAAGGCGTTGATGCAGCTGCACGGCGATTGGATGAAGGGCGAGTGGACCGCCGCCGGCAAGGTCGCCGGCACCGACTATGGTTGCCTGCCCGTCCCGGGCGCCAAGGCCATCGTGGTGACGGTCGATGCCTGGGGTCTCCTGGGTGGCCAGTCAGCTGAACTCGACAAGGCCGAACTCGACTTCGCCTCGGTGGTGCTCGATCCAGCGGTGCAGGGTGAGTTCGCCAAGGTGAAGGGCTCGACCCCGACCCGCCTCGATGCCCCGGCGGAGGCGCTCGACGCCTGCTCCAAGGAAGTGCTGAGCGTCCTCGCCGACCCGGCGACCCAGGTCCCCAACCCGCACAACACCGCCGACGCGGACTGGATGAACTCGATCTGGGACGTGGTGTTCGGCTTCTGGAGCGACCCGGCGATGACCGTCGACGACGCCATCGCCAAGATGAAGGAAAACTACGAGACCATCCTCGGCTGATCTC
>JBKJMF010000492.1:0-2887 GCA_046596525.1 Devosia sp.
GCCGATAACCTCGCCTTCGCGAGAGGGCTCACCGTCATCCACGACGAAGGCCTGCTCGAGGAAGTCGCCGGCCTCGTCGAGTGGCCCGTGGTGATGATGGGCGCGTTCGATCCGGGCTTCCTCGAAGTGCCGGAGGAGGCGATCATCGCCACCATCCGCGCCAACCAGAAGTGCTTCTGCCTGCGCGACAGTTCGGGCAAACTGGCGCCATTCTTCATCATCACCTCCAACCAGGTGGCAGAAGACGGCGGCAAGACCATCACCGCCGGCAACGAGCGCGTCATCCGCGCCCGCCTGTCCGACGCACGCTTCTTCTACAATCAGGACCTGGCGCTGCCGCTCGAGCACGGTCTGCCCAAGCTCGAACAGCGCATCTTCCACGCCAAACTCGGCACCGAGTTCCAGCGTGTCGAGCGCCTTGTGAAGCTTGCCGCCGAGATCGCCCCGCAGGTCGGCGCGAATGTCGAACAGGCCAAGCGCGCCGCGATGCTGGCCAAGGCCGATCTTACCACCGAAATGGTGGGCGAGTTCCCCGAGCTGCAGGGCATCATGGGTCGCTACTACGCGCTGGCGCAGGGCGAGCCCTCGGCCATCGCGAATGCCGTGGCCGATCACTACAAGCCGCTCGGCCCCACCGATCTGGTCCCCGCCGAGCCGGTCGCCATTGCCGTGGCGCTGGCCGACAAGCTCGATCTGCTCACCGGCTTCTGGTCGATCGACGAAAAACCCACCGGCTCGCGCGACCCGTTCGCGCTGCGCCGCGCGGCGCTGGGCGTCATCCGCATCGTCACCGACAACAAGCTGCGCTTCCCGCTCAAGGTTGAAGCCGATCTCCTCAGCTTCTTCCACGATCGCCTCAAGGTGACGCTGCGCGACGCCGGTGCCCGCCATGACCTGGTCGATGCGGTGATCGGCAAGGACAGCAACGACATTCTGGAGATCACCGAGCGCGTCGACGCACTCTCGGCGCTGCTCGGTTCGGAGGACGGCAAGAACCTCCTCGCCGGCTACAAGCGCGCTGCTAACATCCTCGCCGCCGAGGAAAAGAAGGACGGCAAGACGTACGATGCACCCGTGGTCGAGGAGCAGCTCAAGCTCGACACCGAGATTGCGCTGGCCGATGCCATCATGAAGGCCGATGCCGCCGTCGCCGCCAAAGTGGCCGCCAACGACTACCGGGGCGCCATCGCCTCGCTGGCCACCCTGCGTCAGCCCGTCGATGCGTTCTTCGAAGCGGTGCTGGTCAATGACCCTGACGCCGCCGTCCGCGCCAACCGCCTCAGCCTCCTCACCAAGCTGCGCGACACGATGCGGCTGGTGGCGGATTTCTCGAAGGTCGCGGGCTAGGTCCCAGCCCGAGCCATATCCATGAACGCCCTGACGTTCACCGTCAAAAACCGCTGTGCCGGGTAGACAAAGAACACGTTGCCCGGCTCGGTGTTGAACTGCGGCAGGACGCGGACCAGCGGGGTGCCGGGCGTCACCGCGTTGAAGTCGGGCAGCAGTCCGATCCCGGCGCCGCGCAGCACGAAGGTGCGGATGGTCTGCATGTCGTCTGCGCGGATACGCGTGCGGCTGGGAACCGTGAACTGCTCGTTGCCTGCTATCAGCTTGAAGCTCTCGGGCATGCGCGAAAAGCCGATGATCTGGTGCTCGGCCAATTCCGCCAGCGTCGTCGGCGTGCCACTCCGTTCGAGATAGCTGGCCGCGGCCCACAGTCCCAGCACGCCTGAAACGAACTTGCGGCTCAGCATGGTCGAGTCCCGCATCGGCCCCGCCCGCACCGCAAGGTCGACGCCCTCGCCGATCAGGTCGACCTGCCGGTTGGTCACCACCAGGTCGATGTCGGCCCTCGGGTACGTGGCGAGGAAGCGCTCGCAGAGCGGCGGCAACACCGTGCTGGCGATATCCGACGGCGCCGTGATCCGCAGCAGTCCGGACGGCTCGCCGCCCGACGCCGCAAGCTGGCTCTCGCCCGCCTCCAGCGCGTCGAGCGCCTGCACGCAATGCGCGAAGTAGGCCTCTCCAGCCTCGGTCACGTGCATGCGGCGGGTCGAGCGCTGGATCAGCGTCACCCCCAGCCGCTCCTCAAGCCGAGCGATACGCGCCGAAACCGTCGTCGTCGGCATGCCAAGCAGCCGCGCGGCAGCAGCGAAGCTGCCCGCCTGCACGACCCGCACGAACACGTCGATGCCTTCAAGAACCATGCCTCATTATGCACGATCCTGCACAAACTCTCCAGACTTACCCGGATTGTGGGACAAAACCCTTTCCGTCACTTTCCGCCCCAACACGGGCAGCATCGGGCTGACCCCTCATTGTGGAATCTGAAAAAATGGACTTCCTGACCTCCTTGGACTTCTGGCTCTGGGCCGCCGCTATCGTCGCCGGCGCCTTCTACCTGTTCGCCGGCCTGATGAAAGCGACGCGGCCAATTCCGCAACTTGCGGGAATGATGCGCTGGCCCGGCGACGTGCAGCCGAGCTTCGTTCGCTTCATCGGCGGCGTCGATGCCGCTGCCGGCCTCGGGCTCATCCTGCCGCTGGCAACCGGCATCCTGCCGTTCCTCACGCCGCTGGCCGCCCTCGGCTCAGTGGCGCTGCAGGTCCTCGCCATCGGCTTTCACGGCCGACGCGGCGAAACCAAGATGACCCTCGGCATGAACCTCATCCTGCTGCTGCTCTCGGCCTTCGTGCTGTGGGGCCACCGCAGCCTGCTCGGCATCTGACCGACAAACCGGGGGCAAACTGGGGATTATGCATTTCACAAACCCACGGGCGCTGCTATGAATAGGCAGCGTCAATGGGGATTCGCATGGGTAGATTCTGGAAGTGGCTTGGCCGCGTCTTGGGCTGGCTTGGCAATATCCAAGCTGTCTATGCGATCA
>JBKJMF010000205.1:0-7463 GCA_046596525.1 Devosia sp.
GGGATGCGCACCGCGCCGGGGAACTGGTCCGTGGCGGCGCCGGCCATCGCGTCGAAGGCCGAGGCGGCCCAGCGAAAGGTCGGGGCGCCGATTTCGAGCTCGGGGCGGGCCTTCAGCACCTCGACCGAGCGGGTGAAGCGCCGGTGGTCCGAAGTCAATGGGTTACCGGCAAAGCTCTGCTCGGTCTGCGCCTTGTCGCCCCGCCGCCCGATCGGCAGCCGGCCGAGGCCGAGATTGGCGAGCGTACCGGTAAGCCGCGCCATGCCGGCCATGCCGAACGGCTGGCGATCGAGCCCGACCATCGGGGCGGAGACGAAGATGCGCTCGAACATCATGCGATCACGGATGCCGGCATAGAGCGAGGCGAGGCCGCCCATCGAGTGGCCGACGAGGTAGTACGGCGCCGGGCAATCGGGCAACAGGATCGAACCGTGGAAGGATTTGAGGTCGGTCCAGTAGTCGTCGAACCTCCGGACATAGCCGAGCTTGGTGTTGCCGATCAGCCGCTGGCTGCCGCCCTGCCCGCGCCAATCGAAGGTGGCGACGGCAAAGCCGCGCGACTGGAAGTCGGCGACGGTCTCGAAATATTTCTCGATGAACTCGGTACGTCCCTGCACAAGGCAGATGGTGCCCTTGGCAGCGCCCTCGCCCTTGGGGAAAGTGGCGTAGCGCAGCTGCACCTTGTCAGCCGTGGTGAAATAGCCGACCCGTGCCCCTTCCGGCACCGGATTTGACGGCACGACCGCGAGCGTGGGGCCGTTGGGGTCGACGATGGCGTTCATGCGCTTGCTCCGGGAAGCTCTGCCGCTGTGCATACTGGATTCCCGTGCCGCCGGGAATGATGCGGGCAACGAAGCCCCAGAAACAGAAAAGCCAGCGCCTCCGGATGGAAGCACTGGCTTTCCTGTGATGGCCGCCTTGCGGGGGGCGGGTGAAGGCGGCTCATTCGGTGTGCCCTGCAGCAGACAGTAAGCACAGTCCCGCTTATAGGGGCGGCTGTCTGAACCGGCTTTGATCGCCACATTCATGTTCGGTTCATCGACCTGAACGGGGGTCTTGAACCGCCGCCAAGGCTTCCTAAATCAATGCTGTTCGCCGGGATCCCCCGGGGACCGGGATACCCGGGAATGTGTGCTTGCCCAATCGGGGAGCGCGCATGGGACACCCGAAATCCACGTTGCTCACAGGAGAATGTGAAATGGCTGCCTACGATTTTTCCCCCTTCTACCGTTCGACCGTCGGTTTCGACCGCGTCTTCAACCGCCTCGACGCCCTGGTGGGCCAGGAGGCGAAGTCCTACCCTCCCTATAATATCGAGAAGACCGGCGAGAACGCCTTCCGCATCTCGATCGCCGTCGCCGGCTTTGCCGATGGCGACATCGCGATTGAGAGCAAGGAGAACAACCTCGTCGTGAAGGGCGCCAAGCCCGCCGAGACCGAGGACAAGGCTCGCGAATTCCTGCATCGCGGCATCGCCGAGCGTGCTTTCGAGCTGCGCTTCCAGCTGGCCGACTATGTTGAAGTCGCCGGCGCCAAACTCGAGAACGGCCTGCTCCACATCGAGCTGAAGCGTGAGATTCCGGAGAGCAAGAAGGCCCGCCAGATCCCGATCGTCGCCTCGACCAAGACCATCGAGGACCAGACAGTCAACTAATCCGGTCATGAACGACCTGGCGAACGAACCAGGCGGTCTGATCGCCAGGTGAAATAGGGGCGTAGTCCGCGAGGACTGCGCCCTTTTTCGTGTTCGGCAGGGCTTCCCACTCCCACCGGCTCCGGAACTTCCTCCCATCGCGGCAGTTGTTCCCTGCCCCTAACGCGCCCCGAGGTTTGCCTGATGAAATCCCCCGAGATCGGCCTCAAGTCCAACACCAAGTCGGCAATGATCGACCTGCTGAATGCGCGCCTCGCCGACGCCATCGACCTGGCGCTGGTCACCAAGCAGGCGCACTGGAACCTGAAGGGCCCGACCTTCATCGCCGTGCACGAACTGCTCGACCAGCTGCGCGACGACGTCGACGAGCATGTCGACATCATCGCCGAACGCGTTGCCCAGCTCGACGGCATCGCCCTCGGCACGCTGCAGACGGTGAGCAAAGCCAGCAAACTTGCCCCCTACTCCACCGACATCCGCAAGGTATCCGACCATGTCGGCGCACTGGTGGAGCGCTACGCCGCGCTGAGCAAATCCACCCGCGCGGGCATCGACACGGCCGATGAAGCGGGTGACGCGGATACGGCGGATATTTTCACGGCGTTCTCCCGGAGCCTCGACAAGAACCTGTGGTTCCTGAAGAGCCATTTGGAGTAGGCGCCCACTGCCGCTTGGCTAGGCTCGATGCCCATCTCTCCCCTTGCGGGAGAGAAGCGATTTCTTGGGCTTGGCCCTTCGCTAAGTCCTAGAAATCGCAAGAGAGGGGATCGTGGTGGGCACGATGGCCCCGCACCCCCTCTCTTGCGAAAACTAAGGACTTAGCTGCGCTAAGCCCAAGTTTTCGCTTTCTCCCCCGCCAAGGGGGAGATGGGCATCGAGCTTGCTCATCCCTTCCGCGTCGCGGCCCATGCCATCCCGTCATGCGGCCCCAATTCCCGCTTCGGCGCGTCCAGCCACGCCCGTCCCAGCTTCGCGAACGCCTCCATCCGTTCCGGATTGAGCGGGTAGTTCAGCTGATTGCCCGGCCGGGCGTGTTCGCCGATGACCAGGAGGTGTGCATCCTCGTCGCTGTTGTTGAGGAACGAGTGGGCGATGCCGGTGCCGGCGGGGAAGGTGATGGCGTCGCCTTCGGACAGTTCGTGGAGGTGGCCGTCGATCCAGACGTCCGGGCGGCCCTGCAGCACCAGCACGAACTCGTCTTCGGCGCTCTCGGCGTGCGGATGGGAGGTGCGGTTGCCGGGCGCGACGATGTCGTAGTTGATGCCGATGCGGGTGAGGCCCAGCGCGGCACCCATGCGGCTGCTCTGGCCGCCGTGGTTGGTGTGCCTGGGGTTGGCATTCGGGGCGAGGCCTTGGCTGTAATGGGCAATGAAGGGCGGACGCGCGGCACGAGTCGCGCCGTCTCGGCGGGTGCCGGGCTGGGCGTTGCCGTGATGTGGGCCGAGCGGGCACTTCGGGGCGTCGAGCCAGGCGCCGTTCCACTCGGTGAACTGGGCCATCCGCTCTGGGTTGAGCGGATAATGGAGCTGGTTGCCGGGCAGCTCGTGCTCGCCGAGGATCAACAGGTGCATGTCCTCGTCGCTGTTGTTGAGGAACGTGTGGGCGATCGCCGTTCCCGCCGGGAACGCTACCGCGTCGCCGGCATCGAGCGGATGCAGCTCCCCGTCGATCCAGACGTCCGGCTTGCCGCCGAGGACGAAGACGAACTCCTCCTCCAGCTTCTCAGCATGCGGGAACGAGGTGCGAGAGCCCGGCGGGGCCACCTCGTAGTTGATGCCGAGGTGGGTCAGCCCATGCAGCCGGCCGATCGGGTGGCCGAAACCACCCATGTCGGCAAAGCCGCCATGGTCCAGCAGCTCCAGCCCGGCGCGGATGTTGACGATGAAGGATGGTCTCGGCGTATCGGACACGGCATGCCTCCGGCGGATCGGCACGCAAGATGCCCAGACCAGCTGCCGCTGTCGATAGCCGACGCGTGGGCGCCGTTCCGTCCGGAGAAACGCCGCGACGCCCGGTTTTCGGCGGCATTCGGGTGGCCGATCTCCTATAGCCGACCGAGTGATTCTGCTTCCGGTCGCGCCACGCTCGCAGACTTCCGAGGGTGAACTCCTATTGTTTTCCTATTCTGCTAGGTGCAATTCCTACGCCCGACCTGTCACAAGACGGCAAAAAAGTGTCCTCGGGCGCTTGCTCGCAGTTTGGAATTATGCAAATGTAGCCTCGATAGGACAGTACATCTGTCCAATTTCGTGAGCGACCGGTCTCCCCGGATGCGTTTCACACGCCGATCCGGCTGGACCGCTTATCGATAGCGGAAACGGAGGGGTGGGGCCTTATCGAGCCCGTACGAGCGGCCATTTGGATGCAGAGCCGCTCCCCACTAAAAGATTGCGCACTCGGATTCGAGCCGTACACTGAGGTACGGCTGGGGGACGAAGGCGCGTCGAAAGGAACTTGAACACCGGGGCGTGTCGCCCTGGTCTCGAAGACGACTGCAAAACAGAGGAATTTGCGAAATGGCTGATGCACGGAACGGAATGATCTCACTTCCCGTCGCGGATACTGCCAATCGCAAAACCGGCTACCGCACCGATCTGCCGACAGGCGTGATGCGTCCGCGGGCCGAGGGCCTCTACGACCCGACGCGCGAGATCGATGCTTGCGGCGTGGGCTTCATCGTCAACATGAAGAACCTGCCCAGCCAGAAGATCGTGCAGAACGGTCTGTCCATCCTCGAGAACCTCGAGCACCGCGGTGCCGTCGGCGCCGACCCGCTGATGGGCGATGGCGCCGGCATCATGGTGCAGATTCCGCACAAGTTCTTCGTCAAGGAGAGCGCGCGGCTTGGCTATCACCTGCCCGAGCAGGGCAAGTACGCCGTCGGCTTCATCTTCATGCCGCAGGACGCGGACCTCCGCGCCAAGATGGAGCGCGTCGTCAACAAGGTGATCGAGGACGAGGGCCAGACGGTCGTCGGCTGGCGCGATGTGCCGTCCGACAACGCCTCGCTCAGCAAGGACCCCGAGATCGTCGCCACCGAGCCCTGTCACCGGCAGGTGATCATCGGCCGCGGCGACGGCATTGCCGACGAGGAAGAGTTCGAGCGCAAGCTCTATGTCATCCGCAAGGTGATGTCGGCCAAGATCTTCTCGGCCTTCGAGGGCAAGCCGAACGACTTCTACATCGTGTCGATGAGCTGCCGCACGCTGGTCTATAAGGGCATGTTCCTCGCCGCCCAGCTCGGCGCCTATTACCAGGACCTGCACGACCCCGATTTCGAGTCGGCGCTGGCGCTCGTCCACCAGCGCTTCTCGACCAACACGTTCCCCAGCTGGCGGCTGGCGCACCCGTACCGGTTCGTTTGCCACAACGGCGAAATCAACACCGTGCGTGGCAACGTCAACTGGATGGCGGCGCGCCAGGCTTCGGTGCAGTCGCCGCTATTCGGCGCTGATATCAGCAAGCTGTGGCCGATCTCCTATCCGGGGCAGTCGGACACCGCCTGCTTCGACAACGCGCTCGAATTTTTGATGCGCGGCGGCTATTCGCTACCGCATGCCGCGATGATGCTTATCCCCGAAGCCTGGGCCGGCAACGAGCTGATGGATGCCGACCGCAAGGCCTTCTACGAGTACCACGCCGCCCTGATGGAGCCGTGGGACGGCCCGGCCGCCATGTGTTTTTCGGACGGCCTCCACATCGGCGCGACGCTCGACCGCAATGGCCTCCGCCCGGCCCGCTACATCGTCACCGACGACGACGAGGTCATCATGGCGTCGGAAATGGGCGTGCTGCCCATCCCGCCGGAAAAGATCGTCCGCAAGTGGCGGCTGCAGCCGGGCAAGATGCTGCTCATCGATCTCACCAAGGGCACCATCGTCTCCGACGAGGAGATCAAGGCCGAACTCGCCACCGCCCAGCCCTACAAGCAGTGGCTCGCCCGAACGCAGATCGTGCTCGAGGATTTGCCCGAGGTCGCTCCGCAGGCGCCGCGGAACGATGTTCCATTGCTCGATCTGCAGCAGGCTTTTGGCTACACCCAGGAAGATCTGAAGCTCATCCTGCCGCCGATGGCGACCACCGGGCAGGAAGCCACGGGCTCGATGGGCACCGACACGCCCATTTCGGCGATGTCGGATAAGAGCAAGCTCCTCTACACCTATTTCAAGCAGAACTTCGCGCAGGTCACCAACCCGCCGATCGATTCGATCCGCGAGGAATCGGTGATGAGCCTCGTGAGCTTCATCGGCCCGCGCCCAAACATCCTCGATCACGACGGGCACAGCTCGCGCCAGCGCCTTGAGGTCCACCAGCCGATCCTCGCTAACGCCGATCTCGAAAAGATCCGCGCCATCGGCTCGATGGAGGACAACCCGTTCCGCAGTAAGACCCTCGACATCACCTATCCGGTGAGCGAGGGCGCCGCCGGCATGGGCGTTGCGCTCGACCAGCTTTTTGCCGATGCCGAAATGGCCGTGCATGCGGGTGACAATATCATCATCCTCAGCGACCGCCTGATCGGGCCAGATCGCGTCGCGATCCCGGCGCTACTGGCGACCGCAGGCGTCCATCACCATCTGATCCGCAAGGGCCTCCGCACGTCCGTCGGTCTCGTCGTCGAAACGGGCGAGGCGCGCGAGGTGCATCACTTCTGCGCCCTCGCCGGCTATGGCGCCGAAGCGATCAACCCCTATCTCGCCTTCGAGACGCTGCTGGCCATGCGCGACGACATCCCCGAGGAAGTCGACGAGCACGAGATCGTCTATCGCTACATCAAGGCGATCGGGAAGGGCATCCTGAAGGTCACCGCCAAGATGGGCATCTCGACCTATCAGTCCTATTGCGGCGCGCAGATTTTCGACGCCGTCGGCCTCACCTCGGACTTCGTCGACACCTACTTCACCGGCACCGCCACCACCATCGAGGGCGCCGGCCTGGCTGAGATCGCCGAAGAAACCGTGCGCCGTCACCACGATGCGTTCGGCGACAGCCCCGTGCTCGAGGACAGCCTCGATGTCGGCGGCGACTACGCCTTCCGCTTCCGCGGCGAAGCGCATGTCTGGCGCTCCGAGACGGTGACCAGCCTGCAGCACGCGGCGCGTGGCAACTCGCGCGACAAGTATCGCGAGTTTTCAAAGCTCGTGAACGAGGTCGAGGACCGCTACGTCACCATCCGCTCGCTGTTCACGTTCAAGTCCGCCGAGCAGGATGGCCGTACATCGATCCCGCTCGAGGAAGTCGAACCCGCCGTCGAGATCGTCAAGCGCTTCTCGACCGGCGCCATGTCCTATGGCTCGATCAGCCGCGAGGCACACACCACCCTCGCCATCGCCATGAACCGGATCGGCGGCAAGTCGAACACCGGCGAAGGCGGCGAGGAAGTGGACCGCTTCACGCCGTTGCCCAACGGCGACTCCATGCGCTCGGCGATCAAGCAGATCGCCTCGGGCCGCTTCGGCGTGACGGCGGAGTACCTCGTCAACTCCGACATGATGCAGATCAAGATGGCGCAGGGTGCCAAGCCCGGCGAAGGCGGCCAGTTGCCCGGCCACAAGGTCGACGCGGTGATCGCCAAGGTGCGCCACGCAACGCCGGGCGTCGGCCTGATTTCGCCGCCGCCGCATCACGACATCTATTCGATCGAGGATCTGGCGCAGCTGATCTACGACCTCAAGAACGTCAACCCGACCGGCGACGTCTCCGTGAAGCTCGTGTCGGAAATCGGTGTGGGCACGATTGCGGCCGGCGTCACGAAGTGCAAGAGCGATCACATCGTCATCGCCGGTCACGATGGCGGCACGGGCGCGTC
>JBKJMF010000206.1:0-4704 GCA_046596525.1 Devosia sp.
TGCCGATGCGGTGCGCAGCGACGACCCCACCCGAATCATCGCCTCGCCTAAGGCGCGGCGCGGCCTGCCCAAGGTGCTCTCCATCGCCGAGATCGACCGGCTGCTGACCACCGCCGAAGCGGAAGTCGAGGCGCCAGACGCCAGCGACGCGGCCCGCGCCATGGCCGGCCGGCTCTACCTGCTGCTCGAGCTGCTCTATGCCACCGGCATGCGTGTCTCCGAACTGGTGGAGCTGAAGCGCGCGGCGGTGATGCGCGATGCCAGCTTCCTCACAATTCGCGGCAAGGGCGGCAAGGAGCGGATCGTGCCGCTGACCGACCGGGCACGCGACGCGGTGAAGGCCTACCTCACCCGGCAGGAGCCCGGCACCTGGCTGTTCCCGGCGGGCGGCGAGAGCGGCCACCTCAGCCGGCAGGTGTTCGCCCGCGAGCTCAAGGGGCTCGCCGGACGTGCCGGAATCGGTGCGGCGCGGGTCTCACCGCACGTGCTGCGCCACGCCTTTGCCAGCCATCTATTGGCCGGCGGTGCGGATTTGCGTGTGGTGCAGACACTGCTCGGGCACTCGGATATCTCGACCACGCAGATCTACACCCACGTGCTCGACGAGAAGCTGAAATCGCTGGTCGAGGCGCATCACCCGCTGGCCGAGCGCTAGCCGCGCTTCCGCTCCGTCATTCCATCCAGCCGCAGCAATAGGTCATCCAGCGCCTGCAGCACATCGCTCATCAGCATCGGCTTGGGCGCCGGGTCCCGCCATTGCGACTGAAACTCCGCCAGCCGGTCCCTGCGACGGCGTCGTGCTGCCTTGGCCTCGGCGAGGGTGCTGCGCGTCGCCTGATCAGTCGCGTCGAGCGTGAACAGTTGCTCGCAGGTGGGGCACCAGGCCGATCCTCCCGGCCGCACGAGCTTGGCGTTCTCCAGGAAATGGCCGCGACAATGGGGGCAGCCGACACTCACTAGGGCATAGGTCGTCATGGTCGAAGCGAAACATCCAGTCGTTCGCCTCCAGCGTTGTCATGAAAGCGTCATGCAATGGTTAACGTCGCATGACGCAGCGGGTGGAACCTCCAAGGGTTTGCGCTTCACCAAGTCTGGGCTCGGCGCTTGACTCAGCGGGACGGCATCGCCACTTTCCGGCCACTTTGGGGCGCGAGTTGACGCCCTTTCCCCTCTGTTGGCGGGTTGGATGCAGTCCTATCTCGATTTCGAAAAGCCGGTCGCCGATCTTGAAGGCAAGATCGCCGAGCTCAAGTCCCTCGCCACGTCCGACCAGGCCGTGTCCATCGACGAAGAGGTGAACCGGCTTTCCGCCCGGGCTGACGAGGCGCTGGCCGATATCTACAGGAAGCTGACGCCCTGGCAGCGGACGCAGGTGGCGCGCCATCCGCAGCGCCCGCATTTTTCCGACTACATCAAGACGCTGATCAGCGAATGGACGCCGCTCGCCGGCGACCGCAAGTTCGCCGAAGATCCGGCGCTGCAGGCCGGCTTCGGCCGTTTCAACGGGCAGCCGGTTGCGATCCTGGGGCAGGAAAAGGGCTCGAACACCGAGGGCCGGCTCAAGCACAATTTCGGCATGGCGCGGCCCGAGGGCTATCGCAAGGCGGTCCGCATCATGGACATGGCCGATCGCTTCGATATCCCGGTGATCTCGTTCGTCGATACCGCCGGCGCCTATCCCGGCATCGGTGCAGAAGAGCGCGGCCAGGCCGAGGCGATCGCGCGCTCGACCGAGCGCTGCCTCCAGCTGGGCGTGCCTAACCTCGCCATCATCATCGGTGAGGGCGGCTCGGGCGGCGCCATCGCCATCGCCACCGCAAACCGGGTGTTGATGCTCGAGAATTCCATCTACTCGGTTATCTCGCCGGAACCCGGCGCCGCGATCCTGTTCCGCGACGCAGCACGGGCGCCGGACATGGCTGCGGCGCAGAAGATCACCGCTCCGGACCTGATGGGCCTTGGCGTGATTGACGGCATCATTCCCGAGCCGGCGGGCGGCGCGCATCGCCATCACGCAGAGGTGATGGGCGCCACCTCGCGCGCCATCACACAGTTCCTCAGCGATTTCCCGGGCAACCGGGGGCGGCTGGAGGTCCGGGAACACAGGCGAGACAAATTCCTCGCCATCGGCACCAATTTGAGTTGATCGGCTCCCCGGCTGGGGGCATGAAGCCAATAGTAAACGGGCTGTTAACCATGCCGGCTTACCACATGGTAACCGTCCGCTCGTAACCCGTTCTTTCGGGCAGACAAGCATTTCGGGTAGCTGACTTTGGGCAGAACGCTCCGTTCCATCCTCCTTCTTGGCGCCGCCATCAGCGTGGCCGCGCTGCTCGCCGGCTGCGGCGGGCTGAAGCCGGGCAACGCCAAGGCCATGGCGCCGCTGAAGCAGGAGACAGTCAGCCGGCTCGCCGGCCTCGGCTCGTCGCCGGCCGCGCCGATGATGGTGCGCATCTTCAAGGAGAGCTCGGAGCTCGAGGTCTGGAAGCAGGTCGTCGGCGGCGGCTTCAAGTTGTTCAAGAGCTACCAGATCTGCGCCTGGTCCGGCGAGCTAGGCCCTAAGGTGAAGGAAGGCGACCGGCAGTCGCCCGAGGGGTTCTACACGGTCACCCCGGGCCTGATGAACCCGAACTCGAACTACTATCTCGCCTTCAATACAGGCTTTCCCAACAAGTTCGACCGCGCCTATGGCCGCACCGGTTCGGACCTGATGGTGCATGGCGATTGCTCGTCGCGCGGCTGCTACTCGATGACCGACGAGGCGATCGCCGAGATCTATGCGCTGGCCCGCGAGAGCTTCAAGGGCGGCAACGCCTCGTTCCAGTTGCAGATCTACCCGTTCCGGATGTCGGCGAGCAATCTCGCCAAGCATGCCGAGAACCCGAACATGAGCTTCTGGAAGGACATCAAGGAAGGCTACGACCGGTTCGAGATTTCGAAGGCGCCGGTTTCCTGGGACGTCTGCAACAAGGAATACGTGTTCGATGTGCCCGGCGGCACGACGCTCGACGCGCTGGGCAGCTGCCCGGTCACCGTGGCGCAGAACGTTCCGGCCTCGGTGAAGGCCAAGGCCGCCGCCGACGACGCGGCGATGCAAAGCGAAGTCGCGGCGCTGGCCGACAAGGCCGCCAAGGCCGCTGCCGAGGCGCAGAAGGCCGCCGAGGCAGAAGCTGCCGCCAAGGCACGCGGCGAGGCGATCGGCAGCTTCATTGGTGGAATCTTCGGTGGTGGCGAAGCCGGCGTGATCGATCCCACCAAGGTGCCGCCGATTCCACTGCCGCGCCTGCAACGGGCCTAGAGCAGGAGCGCGCTTCTTTGAATCGCCCTCCCGCTCAAGGTTCTTGTCTTGTCGCGAGATCGAACCGGAAAGGTCCGCAACCTTTCCTGATCTCGCTCTAGCAGCACCTTGCGATGCGGCCCTCGCGCCCCCATCTCGGCATGGTCGTTGCGATCGGGGTTTTGCTCCTCGCAGCGGTTCTGGTAGGGCGCTTCATCCTTACCGAACGAGCAGGAGTCCGAGACATCGTTACTGAGCGCGTTTACGACCGCACCCAGTTCGTCGCCGAACTCAGGGCCGCCGGGTTTTCGCTCGGCGATGAAGCGCATGTCCGTATCTTCAAGCGCGAGCACAAGCTGGAGCTGTGGCTGAAGGCCGCCGGCGGGCGCTACGCGCTGTTTCGCGACTACGACATCTGCAGGTTTTCCGGCGATCTGGGCCCCAAGCTCAAGGAGGGCGACAAGCAGTCGCCCGAGGGTTTTTACCGCGTCGCCGCCAGCCAGTTGAACCCCAACTCGCGCCACCATCTCAGCTTCAACCTCGGCTTTCCCAACGCCTTCGATCGCCAGCTGGGCCGTACCGGCTCGGCACTAATGGTGCATGGCGGCTGCTCGTCGATCGGCTGCTATGCCATCACCGACGCCAATGTCGACGAGGTCTATGCGGTGGTGGAAGCCGCGCTGGCCAAGGGCCAGGATGCGGTCGACGTACACGTTTTCCCGTTCCGCATGACCGCCACCGCGCTAGCCACCGAGGGAGGCAATACCTGGGCGCCGTTCTGGCGTAACCTCAAGACCGGCTACGATCTGTTCGAGACGGCGGGAACGCCACCCAGGGTCGGAGCCTGCCGGGGCGAATATCGCTTCGGCGCAGACGCGGAGGGGCCGGAATGCGCCGTTATCGCCGCCTGGTCCTGATCGACCGGCTGATCCCGTTCCTCGCCGCCATCGTCGGGCTGGTGGCGCTTGCCGGCGCCGTCGCCGTGCAGCTCAACACCGATGCCAAGACCAAGGCGGTGACCGATGCCGTGGTGGCACTCCAGACCTCCGTCGACGCGCTCGGCAAGCGCGCCGAAGTCCCCGCTATCTCCCCCGTCGATGACGGTACCGCCGCAGGCCTGTTGGCGCTGCAGGACCGCATGGTGAAGCTCGAGGGCGAATGGACGGCGCAGCAGGCGGCTGCCGCAGCGGCTCCGGTTGCGCCAGCGGCACTCGTTCCCGGCGATGCCGGTGCGACGGCCGAGATCGATCCAAACCTCCCCACCACCGACTGCATCCCGCTCGGCACCCGCTTCATGGTGACGCCGGGAGAGAGCTATCCGATTTGCCAGTCGAAGGCCGTGGTGAAGACCGGCATGATCACCGCCGACACCGTCACCATCGACGGAATCGGCCAGGTGGTCGAAACCGGCTTCGGCAACATCGCCG
>JBKJMF010000547.1:0-6532 GCA_046596525.1 Devosia sp.
AGGAACGGAATAGAGCAGGATCGGCAGCGAGGTTGCCGAGGCGACGGCGGAGAAGTGCTGGAACATCCCCTCCTGAGTCGGCTTGTTGTAGTAGGGCACGACCGACAGCACCGCATCCGCGCCAACATCTTCGGCGAAACGGGCCAGCGACACCGCTTCGGCGGTCGAGTTCGAGCCGGCGCCGGCGATGACCGGCACGCGCTTGGCCGTCACTTCGACGCAGATCTCGATGACGCGGCGATGCTCTTCATGGCTGACGGTCGGGCTCTCACCGGTGGTGCCGACCGGCACAAGCCCGTGCGAGCCTTCGTTGATTTGCCAATCGACGAAATGGCTGAAAGCTTTCTCATCCAGCGCCCCGTTCGCGAACGGAGTGATGAGCGCTGTGATCGAGCCTCGCAACATTTCGGATCAGTCCTCGTCGGTATGGGCGCCGCCCCTGGCGGTCGCGTCTCTGGTTGGTGGGCCGTAGGGCCAGAACATGGCCACATCCCGATCATCGGGGGGCCACAATCGCGCACCATAGTTTTTCTCGTGCGGCGCGACAAGCAAGCTGTCGAATGAGGGCGCGACGCACACCCACAAGGACCGAGTGGCTAACCAAAAGTTCACGCGCAGCGTGCAACCTTCGGAGCTGCAAGGGTGGGGGCACCTTGTTGGATTTGTGCCGAGAGCCAACAGGACGGTTACCATGGTCGTTGCGCGGGGCGCTCGTCGCCTGACCGTCGCAGGATTTCTCGCCGCAGGCGTGATCGGCGCAGCATTGCTGCCGATCGTCTTGTCGCGCGCCAATGACAAGCCCTCGGCGGAAGTTGTGGCGCCGATGGCCCTGCAGCCGGCCGTTCAAGCTTCGCTCGTCGACCCCGTCACCACCGGCTCGATCGAAGCCAAGGCGCCCGCCGCCGACTCTGCCGTTTCCAGCAAGTTCAAGGAGGCGCTCGAGCTCCTCGCCGACGGTAAGCAGGCCGACGCCTACGAGGCCGCGCGCAACCTGTCCGATACCACCGAGCGTCGTACCATCCAGTGGGCCGCGATCTACTACGGCAACGGAGATGTCCCCGCTGCTTCCGTGCAGCGCTTCATCGCCGACGCTCCGGATTTCGCCACCGACGCGGTGTTCAAGACCCGCCTCGAGGAGGCGCTCACCAGGGGAAAGGCCGACGGCACGACGCTGGTCAAGCAGCTCGGCGGCGCCATGCCCAACACGCTCGCGGCACAGATTGCCCTCACCGAGGCCTATGTGGCCGATGGCCAGAAGGACCGCGCCACCCGCCTCGCCCGCGCCATCTGGACCGAGAACTTCCTCGACAAGTCCACCGAAGCCAGGGTCCTCGACAAGCTCGGCGGCCTGCTCGACGGCGATGCGCACTGGGCCCGCGCCGTGCACCTGATGATGCACGACCGCGCCACCGGCGTCGAACGGCTGATCAAGTTCATGACCCCGGCGCAGAAGTCGCTGGCCGTCGCCCGCAATGCCGTGTCGCGAAACGCCAAGGATGCAAAGAAGCTGCTCGATGCTGTCGATCCGTCGATGCACTCGGACTCGGTCTACCAGTTCAGCCGCGCCCAGCGCGCCCGGCAGTTCGAGCTCTGGGACGACGCGATCAACTGGCTCGACAAGGCCAAGGGCGTGCCGCCCGATGCCGAGGAGTTCTGGTACGAGCGCCGCGCCCTGAGCCGCCAGTTGCTGGCGCTCGGTGAAGTGAAGCGCGCCTACCGCGCTGCCGACGGCTACCGCGAAGGCCCCGAAGGCCGGCTGGTCGAAGCCCATTTCCACGCCGGCTGGATCGCCTTGTCGTTTCTCCGTGACGCCAAGGCAGCGGTGCCGCACTTCGAGGAGATGACGAAGCACTCGACGCTTCCAGACTCCGTCACACAGGCCAACTACTGGCTCGGCCGCGCCCGGCAGGAACTCGGCGACGAAGCCGGTGCGAAGGAGGCGTTCAGCAAAGCCGCCAAGTTCGGCACGATCTACTACGGCCAACTGGCACGCTCCGCGCTCGGCATGAAGTCCGCCGAAATCCGCGACATGCCTGCCTGGAAAGATGCCGAAGCTGGATTCGAAAGCCGCGAGCTGGTCCGCGCCGTACGCCTGTTGGCCGACAATGGCCACAAGGATCTGGCCATCCCCCTGCTCCGCAGCTTCGCCCACGACTTCCAGGATGGTGCCGACCTGCTGCTCGCCGCACGCCTGGCGCAGGCGCTGGGCGCGCACCCTCTCGCGATCACCATCGCCGACACCGCCGAGCGCCTTGGCACGCCGCTCGATCTGTTCAGCTTCCCCAAGGACGGCTTGCCCGACACCAAGCTGGCCTCCATGGATCACGCGGCCATCTACGCCATCACCCGCCAGGAAAGCCGCTTCCAGGTGGACGCCATCTCGTCCGCCGGCGCCCGCGGCCTGATGCAACTGATGCCGGCGACCGCCAAGGAGACGGCCGGGAAGCTCGGCGTCAAATACTCCGCCAACCGCCTCACCAGCGACGCCGAGTACAACGCACTGCTGGGCTCCACCTACCTGAAGGCGCAACTGGAGCGCTTCGATGGCTCCCTCCTCCTCGCCGCCGCTGCCTACAACGCCGGCGGAGGCAACGCCCGCAAGTGGATCGCTACTTTCGGCGACCCGCGATCCGATGCGATCGACCCGGTCGTATGGGTAGAACTGATCCCGGTCCAGGAGACGCGCAAGTACGTGCAGCGCGTGCTCGGCAACTACCTCGTCTACCGCGCCCGCCTGGGCAAGGACGACCTCAGCATCGACAAGGCTCTGCGGCAAATCCCGGGCTAGTTCAGCAAGGCGTGGAAGAGCGCATTGCCCGCTTGGGGCGCCCCGAAAGTCTGCTATTCCTCCATGATGTTCTCCCGCCCGCGCACCCCGCCCGAAGACTATCGTAGCTTCGCTGCCCTGCCGGTGACGCGCTACGCCGTCGGCCCAGCCGATGAACTGATGGCGGTGCACGTCTCCGGCCGCCTCGCAATCGGACGGGTTCCGCTGGTGTGCGTGCCGGGCTACCAGCGCAACATGACCGACTTCGCCGATTTCGCGAACCACTTCCATCGTGTGTTCGGCGACGACTGGCCGGTGGTTATGGTCGATCTCAAGGGCCGCGGCCGCTCCTCCGATCGGGCGGACAAATCGCGCTACATCTCCACCGTCGACGCACTCGACCTGATCCAGGTGCTGGCGGCGCTCGCGGTCGATGGTGGCATCTTCGTCGGCCAGGGCTATGGCGGCCAAGTGGTCATGGCGCTGGCCGCTGAACGCCCCAACCTGGTGGCCGGCAGCGTGTTGATCGATGCCGGGCCGGTATCCGATCCGCGCGGGCTCGTCCGCCTCCGCAACAACCTCAAGGATCTCGAGGGCAACCGTTCGGATGCCGGCTTCCGGGCGATGTCGCGACGCATGCTGGCGCCCGACTATCCGGCAGCGACCGAGGGCCTGCTCGACGTACTGTCCGCCCGCACGCACTACCTCGACAGGCGCAGCCGCGTGCGCGCGCTGTTCGACCCGCACCTGATGGGACTGCTGGAAGCTTTCGAGCACGACGATATCCTCGTGCCACAGTGGAAGCTGTACGATGCTCTGGGCAGCGCGCCACTGATGTTGATGCGCACGCAACTTACCGAGCAGGTTCGCCGCGAGACCTTCGAGGAGATGCTACGTCGCCGGCGCGATGCCGAAGGGTATGTGATCGAGGGTTCTGGATCCCCTGCCCTGCTCAATACGCCCCAGGATGTCGGCCCGATCGCTGAGTTCGTCCGGCGCCTAGTCAAGAAGCGCGCCCGGGCCGCGTAGCGTCTACTGCTTGCCGGCAGCCTTCTTCGCACCGGCCGTGGCGGCCGCAAGTTCGCGGGCCTGCTCGCGCCAGTGCTCCCGGCCGATCCGGCCGGCGATACCGAGGTGCGTCTCGATCCACCCGGCATTCTCGTCAGTTAACTCGGCGACCTGGTCGAAGTGATAGACGCCGAGCCGATTGAGCGCGGTCTCGATGATCGGGAGGATGCCGATGACGTGAGTCAGATCGTCCTTCACCCCATGACGCGGCGCGCCGAGGCCGGTCGGCTTGCCAGGCATCTCCACGGGCTCGACAGCAACAGCGGCACTCGCCGCCTGAACCGCCGATGCGACCGCTGCAGCGGAAGCCGCAACTGCGTCGTCGGCTGCACCTTCCGGAAGCGCGACCTTCCGGGCCTTGGCTGACGAACTGCGGCGCGGCGACCAGTTGCCCTCGATGGCCCGCATCGCAGCGGCCTCGTCGTCTTCCTCGCTAGGCTTGACCGCGACGACAGGCGCCTGCGCTGGCAAATCAGTAGCGACGATTTCGGCTTCGACCGGGCTTTCGATCTCAGGCTCAGCCGCAACTGCCGCGTCAACCTCGGCCTCGACAGCGAGCGGCATGGCCACTAGCGGCCCGACTTCCGGTTCCGGCTGTGGCTGTGGCTGTAGCTCGGCCGCGACAGGCGCCACCTGCTCATCGGGCGCCTCGACTGGCGCTCTCTCGATCGGGAACGGAACAACATCCGCGCCGATGCCGGTGGTCAGGGCTGTGCGAACCGGCCCGGCAGCCACTCGCGGATGCGCAATCAACCGGCCAGAAGTCGTCGCCCCGGCGGCGCGTGCAGGCGCCATCTCGGCCGCCGGTTTGTCTGCCTCGAGGGCGGCTAACGGCGTGATGCTCGGCAACCTGATCGGCGCCAGACTACTCGACTTGTCTCCCGCAAGCGCGAGAAGTGCTTCGGTGAAGTCCATTGCCGGAATCTCGGCTGGCGCGACGGGCGCCGCCGGCTTAGTCATCGGTTCGATCACCGGTGCAGTGACAAGCGATGTCACGGCTTCGACTGCCGGCACGCTCGCAACCTCCACGGGTGCGACCACCTTGCGGCGCGTCACCCGCAAGACCGCCAGCCGAGCAACGGAACCAATAGTTGCCCCGATCAGGAACGCCACCAGCAAGAGCAGCGCGATCTCGAGGATATGAGCCGGGTTCAGCATGAGCGGCTCAAGCCTTCCGTGCCTTAGCGGAGAACCAGCCCGTGCCGAGCCCGACAACGCCGGCGCCGAGGACGAACGGCCAGTACACTTCAAGCAGATAGATCAGCGAGTCGACGGTCATCTTGCGGGCACTACTCGTCGGCGAGGGTGAAGGCGATGCGGCGGTTGGCCTGCTTGCCGGCGCGGGTCTCGTTGCTGGCAATCGGCAGGCTCTCGCCATAGCCGATCGCATAGAGGCGCTCGGGACCGATGCCGCGCAGGATCAACGCATCGACCACAGCCTCGGCGCGAGAAACGGAGAGCGCCAAGTTGGCCTCGTCCTCGCCATCCGCATCCGTGTGTCCTTCGACACTGACGGTCGCCTCCGGGCAAAGGGCCAGGTAGCTGGCTAGTTCATCGACGGCAGGGATCGACTCGTCGGCCATCCTGGCACTCCCGGACTGGAACAGGATGGCGTTGCGGGCAGCGAAGGCACCGACCTTGTCCTGACAGACCTCCAGCGGCGGCAGCAGCGTGACACTGGTCTGCCACTGATCCAGCGTCGGCACGACCGCCAACGCACTCAGCGCCGCCTGCTTGTCTGCCTCGGTTTCGGCGCGGCCGGTGAACACCCACTTGTCGCCATCGAGTCCGAACTCGCCATCTGCCAGAAGCGCCAGCGCGCGACTGCCAGCATCAGCGCTGGTGACGAAGTCGGCCGGCAGGCCGGTCCCGATGGTGAGAGCCGCTGACGGCTCCCCACCAGTGATCACCGCCAAATGCCGCCGCATTGGCTCAGCCGGTACGGCGCCGGAGAACGCGACTGGGCCGCCGCGCGTCTTCCTGGCATCGAACAGATAATTGCGGACGGCGGGCGCGGCCTGGGGTGTATCGGTCGGTTGCACCGCCGCGACGTCCTGCTCGGCTGGCGGCGTTTCAGGCTCGACGACGGGCGTTGCTTCGGCAGGAGCAGCCGCAGCGTCGTTGGCTTCGGGCGCAACCGCCTCGGGCACTGGCTCGGCCGCCGCCACCTCGGGCTCCACTACCGCTTCGGTCGGTTCGGCGGGTGTGGCTTCGGCTACCGGCGCGGGCTCGATCGCGGGAACTTCTCTCGGTTCTGCAAGCGCCTGCGTCCACCCCGCTCCACCGTCCGTGGCGGCTGCAAGCGCTGCCTGTGCAGCATCGGCGTCCGCTGAGGAGATGGGCTGGCCGGAGATCGACCAGGCCCTGCCGTCATACTTCACCTCGCCACTCTCGAGGCTCAGCAGGGCATCGAGCCCTACAAGGGAGTCGGCGATGAACCCTTGCGGCTCGCCGGAACCGACCAGCGTCGTGTCCTTGGCGACCTTGCCGGCACGCACCGCCGCAAAATCCCGCAACTGTTCGGTAGGCACGTAGCCGGAAAGCGTGAAGCTGCCATCGGCCGCCTTCACGGCCGACCAGACGAATGGCGAAACCACCGGGGCTGCGTCGGCGGCCTGGATCGCGACGTGCCAGGCCCACGTGTCCGCGGCACCGGTGGTTTCGCCATTCGTCTGGTCGGCCGTGAAGGCGGCCGAT
>JBKJMF010000006.1:0-15786 GCA_046596525.1 Devosia sp.
TATGGTGGCGTCTGTACTGCGCCGCCGCGGCTGATCGGGGCGAGGAACCACAAGCTGCCCGAGCATGCCGGGCTCAGTGTCGTCATGTTGTCGTTGAAGCCGGTCGTCGGCACCTGGACCATCCGCCTGACGGCCCCCAAGGACGCCGATGTGACCTGGCATGCCTGGGTCACGTGGATTGCCTCACGGACTGGCTGCATAACGCTCGGACCCAAGGGCCTGCTCTCCAGCGCGTCGACCACTACCGTGCCGACCGCTGTAGCCAACATGGTGACCGTCGCCTCCTTCGTCACCAAGGACAAGACGGATCAGCCGACCACTCCGCCTTACCTCATCGCCAGGAGTTCGGCGCGCGGTCCCGCCGCCGACGGTAGCACGCGGACCCTGACCATCGCCGCGCCAGGGGAGTACATCAAAGCCGCCGTTCCGCCGGCAAAGCCCAAGACCGGTGACCCGCCCAGCCATGACGATCGCTACGATCTGGACGCCGGCACCAGCTTCGCCGCGCCGCACGTCACCGGCGCCATCGCGCTGATGCTGCAGAAGAACCCGCTGCTGACCCCGGCCGAGATCGTGGCAATCTTGAAGACCAAGGATCCCGGCGAGGTCCTGGACGAAGACACCTGGGGTTCGGGCCGGCTGAACATCACGAACGCGCTGGACAAGGTAGAGGCGCCGTAGAGGCCGCGGACCAGGTGACGCGGCGGAGCGCGCAACATCACTTGCAGTGTATGGCAGTGTGTCAGAGGTCTGGGTCGAACAGCACATCTGACGCTAGGAAAGTCCGCTTTTGCCCAACTGACTGGCGGTGGATGTAGCCAGCTGCGAAACGGTCTGAGGCGATCGACGAGCAGTATGTCCCGCGCCTCACAGATTCCAAATCATTGAAATGAAACCATGTTTTGCTGCGGAGCCAGATGTTCCGACCGCACCTCAATTAAGGCAGCCGGCAGAATGGAACGGTTGGCGCATGCGTGGCGAACTTAGCTGGACAGGGAGTCATGACCAACGTCTCGAATTAGTCCGGTCTCCGACGCGGCCGCAGCGTCGCGGCTACGTTTTCATCGCCGATGCATCCAAATAACCCAAGGGCCCCTAGACCGGCTCCAACGATTATAATAGCATACCATTATAAGAAGCGGACCAAGTCCGCACGGAGGATGCTTCGCTGAGGGGCGGAGCAGGGGTTCGAACTAGATCGTCGGACACGTGACTGCGCCGTCGGCGGCTCTGCGCCACCGAACGACGGGGACGACTTGGCGCATTTGGGCATTGGGAGGGAACACATGCCGAATAACTTGAAGCTGGTCTTGGCCGGACTCGCAGTGGCGCTGGTCGCCATGCTGCCGGCCGCTGCCTCGGCGCAGACCGTCGACGAGATCATTTCGCGCGGCAAGCTGATCGTCGCCGTCGACACCACCACACCGCCATACGGCTTCCTCGATGCCGAGCTGAAGCCGACCGGCTTCGACATCGAAGTCGCCACCAAGATGGGCGAGGCGCTCGGCGTGCCGGTCGAGTTTGTCACGGTGACGTCGCCGGGCCGTATCCCGTCGCTGCTCACCAAGCAGGTCGACGTGGTGATATCGATCTTCTCGATCACCCCGGCTCGCGCCATCCAGATCGACTACTCCATCCCCTACGCGGGCCAGTCCGCCGTGGTGATCGCGCCCAAGAGCACCGAGATCAAAAGCCATGCCGACCTCGTCGGCAAGAAGGTCGGTCTCACCCGCGGTACCGGCGAAGACGGCCTGCTGACGGCGGCCGCCGAAGCCAACCCGGGCATCGAAATCCTGCGCTTCGACGACTACTCGTCGCTGCTGCAGGCCATGGTTTCCGGCCAGATTGACGCCATGGGCGGTGGCGATTACGGCGAGATCTATTTGAAGAAGGCGCAGAACGGCGACGACTTCGAGCAGAAGTATATCCTCAAGACCTTCTACTTCGGCATCGGCGTCGCCAAGGGCAACGACAACCTGCGCCAGTGGATCAACACCTGGCTGTTCACCCAGAAAACTGACGGTGTGCTCGAGGCGCTGTCGATGAAGTATCGCAACCAGCCGCTGCCGGCTCTGCCGGTATTCTGATCGCGCGTATCGTCGTGGCGGAGCCCTCATCGGCTCCGCCTTCTTCCCCGTTTTCGACAGGACGCGCATGCAAACGGCCCTGCAGTTCGGACCGGTCCTCATCCATCTCGACAGGCTGCTCATCGGTGTTGGGCAGACGATCCAGCTCGCCGTGCTGTCGATCCTGTTCGGCACCATCATCGGCACGTTGGGCGCCATCGGCCGCAGCTTCGGGCCGCGCTGGGTCTCCTGGCCGATTGCCGCCTATGTCGAGCTGATCCGCAACACGCCGCTGCTGATCCAGCTCTATTTCGTGTTCTTTTCACTACCGATGTTCGGGCTGAAGCTCTCCAGCAACACCGCGGCGATCCTCGCGCTCTCGATCCACCTCGGCGCCTACGCGACCGAAATCCTCCGCGCCGGTGTCGAGTCGGTGCCTGTGGGCCAAATCGAAGCGGCGAAATCGCTCGGCCTCAACGGCTACCGCATCATCCGCCATGTCATCCTGGTGCCCGCGGTGCGCGCGGTTTATCCGGCCCTGTCGGCGCAGTTCATCCTGCAACTGATGGGCACCTCGATCGTCGGGGCCATCGCCGCCGAGGAGCTCACCGCCATCGCCAACAACCTGGTGATGGAGACCTTCCGCAGCTTCGAGGTCTACATCGTCATCGCGGTGATCTATTTCGTGCTGGTGCAGGCCGCGAGCCTGATCTTCGCGGGACTCGGCCGCCTGCTGTTTCGCTGGAGGGCATAAGATGAGCCTCCGCGATTTCGGCCCCAACGAGCTGATGTTCCTGATCATGGCGACGCGCTGGACCATCCTCCTCGCGCTGATCGCCTTTGCCGGTGGTGGGGTGATCGGGCTGATCGTCGCCGCCCTCCGCGTTGCACCTTTGCCACCGCTGCGCTGGCTTGCCGCCGGCTACATCCAGTTCTTCATGGGCACGCCGATCCTGATCCAGCTGTTCATGGCCTATTATGGCTCGTCGCTGCTCGGCTTCCGGCCGGACCCGTGGGTGGCGGCGGCGCTGACCTTTTCGCTCAACGGCGGCGCCTTCTTCGGCGAAATCTTTCGCGGCTCGATCGATGCTGTGCCCAAGGGCCAATGGGAGGCCTCCACCGCCCTCGGCTTCCGCTTCCTGCCAACGCTGCGGCTAGTGATCCTGCCGCAGGCGACCAAGCTCATGCTGCCGCCTACCGTTGGCTTCATGGTGCAGATCGTGAAGACCACCTCGGTGGCCTCGCTGATCGGGCTCACCGAACTGGCGCGCGCCGCGACGCAGGTCAACACCGTGACCTTCCAGCCTGTGCTGGTGTTCGGCACGGTGTCGGTCATCTACTTCATGCTGTGCTGGCCGCTGTCGCTTTACGCGGGTTATCTCGAGCGGAAGCTCGGGCAGGGGCTGCAGGTGAAAACCAAGAAGCCGCTGTTGATGGCGAGCTGATGCTACCCACCCAGAGTGATGCGCTCGCTAGTGCCCCAACCACCGGCGTCATTCCCGCGAAGGCGGGAACCTAGTGGGATGCTGCAGCAACAGCGGACGCCGAGAGTCCGCACTGGGTCCCCGCCTTCGCGGGGATGACGCCGGTGGGTGTGGGCAAGTCAGCTAGCGAGGATCGACCCGTCAGCCCATGAACGCCGGCAGCGCCAGCCCCTTGGTGCCGACATCTATCGCAAACAGCCCACCCGGGTTGCTCTGTCCCTTGAAGTGCTCCGCCGGCCGTTTCAGCACCGCGGTGGTGACGTAGAGAATATCGAGGTCCTTGCCGCCGAACTCGCAGCATGTCGGCAGATCCGTCGGCAGGACGATCGACTGCATCAGCTTGCCCTGCGGGTCGTACTGGTTGACCTTGCTGGTGACCGGGATGGTGACCCAGTAGCAGCCGTCGGCATCGACGGTCGCGCCATCGGCAATGCCGCCGCTGCCGTCGAGATCGACGAAGGTGCGCTGGTTCTCGATGTCGCCGGTCGCGGCGTCGAAATCATAAGCACGGACGATCGTGGTGTGGCTGTCCGAGAAGTACATGGTCTTGCTGTCCGGGCTCCAGGCGAGCCCATTGCAGCAGCCGATTCCATCGATCATACGGTGCACCGACAGGTCGGTGTCCATCCGGTACAGCGAGGCGATGAACTGCACCGGCTTGCCCGGCACTTCGAACATCGAGCCCGACCAGAAGCGGCCCTGCCGATCCGGCTTGCCGTCATTGAAGCGGGTGTCGGGCAGGTGCGCCTCGGGGTCGACGATGGCCTCGAACGCCCCGGTCTTGGGATCGAAGAAGTAGAAGCCGGACACCATGGTCACCACCAGCCCGCCTTTCTCGCGCAGGCCAATACAGCCGAGGAACTCCGGCGACTCCCAGGTGTCGTCCTTGCCGGTCTCCGGGTCGTAGCGATGGATCAGCTTGCTCCAGATATCGATCCACCACAGCACCCCCGCCTTGGGGTCCCAGATGGTGCCCTCGCCCAGCTCGGCCTTGGCGTCGACGACGCAGGTGATGTCCATGAGCTAGTCCCCCTCGGCCTTGCGTTTCTTGTTCTTGAAGACGAGCCCCCAGAGGCTCGCAAAGGTCTCGCTGCCCAGTGACACCGTCACCAGGATCACCGCGCCATAGACCACCAGCAGCGCGCCGCTCGAGAGGTTCAGCGCCGGCAGCAGCCCGGTGAGGATGGTGAGCACCAGCGCCCCGGCGATGGTGCCGAGATAGTGCCCGCTGCCGCCGAGGATCGAGGCGCCGCCGATCGCGACGGCTGCGATCGAGGTGAAGAGGTACGAGTCGCCCATGCCCAGATAGGCCTGCCCCGAATAGCCGGTGAGCAGCATGCCGGCGAGCGCGGCGGAGAGCCCAGACGAAACGTAGGTGAGGATGATCGTCCGCGCCGTCGGCACGCCCGAGAACTCGGCGACGGTGGCGCTGCTGCCGAGCGCATAGAGATGCCGCCCGAACGCCGCCTTCGACAGCAGCAGCGAAGCGACGAGGGCCAGCGCGGCCCAGATCAAGACGATCACCGGTATCGGACCGAGCCGGCCGACGGCGAGGAACTTGATCAGTTCCGGCGCCGAGGGCGTCGGCGAGCCACCGGTATAGACGAGGATCAACCCCTGCAGGATGACGTTGGCGGCCAGCGTCATGATGATCGGCGGCACGCCGAAGATGGCGACGCCGACGCCGTTGATCAGCCCGATCGCCGCGCCCCCCGCAAGGATCAGCGGCGCCACCCAGATCAGCGGCAGGTCCTGCCCTGCGCAGAGCAGCGTCATCAGGATGGCAGCGGAGTTCAGCACCCAAGGGATCGACAGGTCGATGCCGCCGCCGATGATGACGAAGGTCTGCCCCAAGGCCACGATGCCGACGAAGGCGGCGAGCACCAGTGTAGAGCGGAGGTTCGATTCCGACAGGAACCCCGGCGAGAACAATGCCGTAACCAGCAGCAGCACCACCATACCCAGGTAGGCGAGGAGAATCAGCCGGTTGCGGGTGAGAAAGCTGCTCATTGCTCTTGCCCCCGCGCGGTCTTTTCGGCGAGCGAACTGGCGAGCACCGCCACCAGCAGGATCACGCCCGACATCACTGGCTGCCAGTAGCTCGAGACCCGCAGCACAAACACCAGATTGCCGATCAGCGTCAGGATCAGCGCGCCGATCACCGTGCCGAGCAGGTGCCCGCGGCCGCCGAACAGGCTGACCCCGCCGATCACTGCCGCCGCCACCGATGGCAGGATGTAGTCCTTGCCGATGGTGGGTGATCCGGCCCCGGTCTGCGTCGTGAGGTAGAGCGCCGCTGCCGCCGCGAACAGGCCAGATAGCCCATAGGTGACGATGTTGATGCGGGTGACCGAAACGCCGGAGAGGAACGCCGATTTCTCGTTCGAGCCGGTCGCCTGGATGGTGATGCCGAGCCGCGTGGCGCGGAACCAGTACCAGAAGATGATCAGCCCGATCAGCATCCAGACCGGGCTCGCGAGCCCCAGGATCTGGTTATAGCTGAAGCCGATCCACCAGCCCGGCACGCTCCCACCATCGGTGGGCAGGATCAGCATGGCGATGCCGTTGAGGATGGACCAGCTGGCCAGCGTTACGAGGAACGGCTGCAGTTTCAAAGCCGAGATGAGCAGCCCGTTGATCGCCCCGACCGCGAAGCCGAGCGCGAGGATCAGCGCCGACCACATGACGACGTTCAGTGGATCGTCGGTGAACTGCGTCGCCGCAATCACCGTGCCGAGGCTGATCACCCCGCCGATAGACAGGTCGATGCCGCCGCGGATCAGGACGATCGTCTGCCCGGTCGCGGCGAGGATCAGCGTCATCGCCGCGGCGGTATCGAGGTTGATCTCGTCGAGCGTGAACACGCCCTTCCGCAGCGCACCGTAGATCGCGACGATCACCAGCAACATCAGGCAGGCGACAAGGAACGGCGCCCGGTCGAGTAGCCAGCCGCGCCACGCGAACGTTTTGGCGGGCTTTGGCTCGGCGGGGCGTTGAGCGACGGACACGCTCATCACGCCGCCTCGTACAGCACGGCAGCGCGCAGGATCGCCTCCTCCGAGATGTGGCCGGCGTCGAGCGTCGCGGCTACCCGGCCGGAGCGCAGCACCAGCACCCGGTCGGCAACGTGCACCAGTTCGGGCAGGTCGCTCGAATAGAACAGGATGGCGTAGCCCTTGGCGGCGAGGTCGCGCATCAGTTGGAAGATCTCACCCTTGGTGCCGACATCGACGCCGCGGGTCGGATCGTAGAGCAGCAGCACCCGCGCCTCGGTCAGCAGCATCTTGCCGAAGATCACCTTCTGCTGGTTGCCGCCCGACAGCGTGCCGGCCAGTTGCTCGGGCGTCCCGGCCTTGATGCGGAGGAAATCCACCATCTCCTTGACCAGCGCCGCTTCCTTGCTGCGGCTCAGGAAGCCCCTGGCGGTGAAACGCTTGATCACCGATAGCGTCAGGTTCTCACGCACACTCTTGCTCAGCAGCAGGCCCTGGCCGCGCCGGTCTTCCGGCACCAGCGCGATGCCTTCGCGGCCGATGAGCGCGTGGCGCGGATTGGCGATCTGCGTGGGCTTGCCCCAGAGCTCGATGCTGCCCGTGGCCCGGCTGGCGCCGAACAGCGACTGGAACAGCTCGCGCTGGCCGTGGCCCTGCAACCCACCGACGCCGAGCACCTCACCCTCGCGCAAGGCGAAACTGGCGCCGCTCAGCCGGCTGCCGCTGCGAAGGTCATCGACCTTCAGCGCAATCCGTTCAGTCGCTGTTGCTTTCCGTTCAGGATAGAGGCGAACCAGTGGCCGTCCGATCATCTGGGTGACGATTTCGTCGTCCGAGACCGCCGTGGCGACATGGCTGGCGACGGTCGAGCCGTTGCGGAAGATGGTGAGCCGGTCAGCGATAGCGCGGACCTCGCCCATGCGGTGCGATATGAAGATGACGAGCCGTCCCTCGGCCGCGAGCTGGCGCGTAAGTGCCAGTAACCACTCGGCTTCTTTCGCCGGCAGGGCGGACGTGGCTTCGTCGAGGATGAGGATGCGCGGGTCCTTGGCGAGGCCCTTGGCGATCTCAACCAGCTGCCGCTCGGCCAGCGTCAGGCGGCGCAGCTCGCGTGCCGGATCGAGCGGAGGAAAGTGGTATTTATCGAACAGTTCCAGTGTCTTGCGCCGCAGCGCCTTGCCGTCGACGGTGCGTATTGCGGTGCGCGGTTCGCGGCGGAACCAGATGTTCTGCTCGACCGTCAGATCGGGGATCAGCGACAGTTCCTGGAACACCGCGGCCACGCCGAGCGCCCAGGCCGCATCGGGGTTGATAGGTGAGTAGGGCTGACCTTCCAAAAGCAGCTTTCCTTCGTCCGAATGAACGGCACCTGACAGGATCTGAATGAAAGTCGACTTGCCGGCGCCGTTTTCACCGACCAGCGCATGCACTTCGCCGGCCCGAGCGGAGAACTGCGCCTCGCTGAGTGCGACGATGCCGCCATAGCGCTTCGTCAGCCCGCTGACTTCGATAAGGTCCATGGACGTCGCCCCGACAAACGAACCTCCCGGAAGCATGCTCCCGGGAGGCCGGACTTGGTAGTTGCGTTATTGCGCGACGCCGGCGGCTTCCGCGGCAGTGATCTCGACCCAGTCGGGCGAAATCGGCAGCGTCAGGCCCGGCGGCTGGTCGGGGAAAGCGTTCACGCCGATTTCGATGGTTTGCATCTTGGTGCCGGGAAACAGCTTCGACTCAAACGGCGTGGTCGTGACGAAGTCGCCTTCGATCTCGATCGAGCGGGCTTCCGGGCGTTTGCCGGTGTCGAGGATCTCGACGGCGAGCTTGATGGCTTCCGACGACAGGAAAGCCGGGTTGGAGCCGAGGATGCACTTGGCGCCGCTGTCAGCGCAGGTGAGCGCCGCGACGTTGTAGGAGAAGCCGACCACCGGAACCATCGGCCGGCCAGCGTCCTTCAGGGCCTGGATGGCGCCGGAGCCGTAGCCCTGGGTCAGGATGCCATCGACCTGCGGGTTGGCGGCGAGCAGCGAGGCGACGCCTGACTGTTCTGGCCCGAGGGCGTATTCGCCGTTGTAGTAACCGACCACCTTGATGTCCGGGTAGTCCTTCAGGACCTTCTCGTAGCCTTCCTGCAGCTGTGCCGAGATCGGCGCACCGGCAAGGCCGCGGTCGATGAGCACATTGCCCTTGCCGCCGAGCTGCACGGCCATCCATTCGGCCATCACGGCCGGGATGCGTTCCCAGTTCGAGGCGAGGGTGAGGGCGCAAGGCTCGGTCACCACCTGGTCGAAGCTGATCACCACGATGCCGGCGTCGCAGGCGCGCTTGATCGTTGGGTTGAGCGCCGAGTCCGACGCCGCATCGACGAGGATCGCATCGGGCTTTTCGCGGATGATGTTGTTGAGCGAGTTGATCTGCGCCTGGACCGTACCTTCGGCCACCTCGATATGCAGCTCGACCCGGCCGGCGAGCGGCCCCTTGTCGACCGACACCTGGGCGACGCGCTGCATCTGCTGGCGCCAGTCGTTGCCGACGAAGTTGTTGCTGAGATAGATGACGTACGGCTTTTTGTCCTGCGCAACGACTGGCGCCACGCCCGCGGACAGCGAGGTGACGGCAAGCGCCGCACACATCAGCACTGAGTGCAGTTTCATCACATATTCCTCCCTTGTGCGGGCGGCCGCGACGGTCCCTGCCGTCTTTGGTGCGGTGCCTGCTGCTCAATTGATACCGGTACCAAGAAGTGCTGTCAAACAGCGTCCCAGCCGGTTCAGACGTCGAAATGGACTAACGGTCTCCCTCGGAAAACGGGCGTAGACCGCCGGCGCTTCCCACCTCGAGATGCATTCTCCCTCGCATCTTGAGGCAGCTATGATGCTATTATAATTTTATCGGGATGTCTATGCGCCAAACGCGGCGACGATCAGGCGAGATCGTTCGGCGCGTCGTAGGTGATCGAGAACATGTCGGCCGGATGCCGGGCGATCGAGAACTCGACATTCCGCTGGTCGGCCGACTGGTAGAGCATTTCGACCGCGAGGATCGCCGAGCCCTTGGCGACGCCGAGATCCGAGGCGACTTCATCGTCGGCGATCTCAGCCCGCACGGTGCAATGTGCCACCGCCATGCGGATGTTCAGCCGGCGCTGCACGGCGCGGAAGATCAGCACGTCGTTGAAATCTTCCTTCTTCAACTGCGCGCCGAGATCGGGCGGGAAGTAGGTGGTGATCTGGGCCTTCTTCTGCTTGCCGACGGCCAGCATGCTGCGCAGGCAATAGCCCTGCTCGTCCTTCGCCAGCCCGAAATGCCGCGACAGCACTGGCGAGCTTTCCTTCTTATAGGACTTCACCTTGAGCTCGGCGTCCTTGGTGAAGGCGGCCATGTCGGCGAAGTTCTTGAAGGTCCAGCTCAGCGTCACCGGCGGTGATGGCGAGGTGACCACGGCGGGCTTGGCGGAGCGCTTCCGGATCAGCCCGTCGGCCTCGAGGTCGCGCAGCGCCTGGCGTACGGTGATGAGGCTCACCCCGAAACGTTCGGCGATCATCGCTTCCTTGGGTAGTTCGCCGCCGACCGGAAAGGCACCGGAGGCGATTGGCTCGCGCAGGATATCGGCCAGTTGCCGGTAGAGCGGCCCCTGGGAGCGTGCCAGCGAACGCTTCGGCAACAGGTCAATCGTCGATGCAAGCTCGTCCATGTATTCAGCCAGTCCCGGTCGGTATGGCTATGATAATAGCACGATCTGGATTCTGCGAACGGACCCTTTGCCCCGGTTCCCCAGCTATGCCAGCAGCCGCAGCGGTAGCTCCAGGTAAGCTTTGAAGCGGGTGAGAAACTCGGTCGCTGCGTCTTCGCTCACCACAGCGGCATCGAACGACAGCAGGCACTCGCCGGTCGTCGGACCGGCAGCCAGCACAAGGCGCATGGCGCGACCCGGCAGCAACGGCATCATCACCGGGCGGATGTCGGAGGCGGTCAGCAACTTCAGCGAAAGTGCCGCCGGCTCCGACGACTGATCGGCACCGCCCTCGATCGCAGCCAGCCGCCTGGCCCGCAGCGGGCCGAGCGATCCCTTGCGGATATCGGCGAACACCAGTTGCGCACGCTTCTGCTCGAGCGCCACAGGCGCCCCCGCCAGACTGGTGGTCTCGGGCACATCATCGAGCGCACAGCCCGCGGCACGGAGGACCACGTCCTCCAGTGTGAATGGCGTATCGGCATCGGCGAACCCGGCGAGCAGCTGCATCAATGTTGCTAGCTGGATGGTTGTACCGAGTGCCGACGCCTGCGGTCCGCTTGCAGCCACCGGGGCAGGGGGACGCGCGGTGCAAGCCGCGATATCGGCCGCGACGATGCGGCCGTTCGGGCCGGTGCCCCTCAACGCCTCCAGCGACAGGCCGCGCTCGCGCGCCAGCCTGCGGGCATAGGGCGAAATGGCGCGGCGGGGCTGGAGTGCGGTGGCGACCATCAGCGCTTCAGGTATTCGCGGTTGACGCAGTTGGTGAGCCGGCCCTCGGTGAGGTAGGCGTGGATCACCTCGATGGACTTGAGCCGCAGGTCGACCATCGAAGCCGGGCTGTAGAATGCCGCGTGCGGCGTGACGATCAGGCGGTCCTTGATCCACGACTCGTTGGCGCGCCATGCCTTAATCAGCGGATGATCGAGATCGCCCGGCTCATTGGGCAGCACGTCGAGCCCCGCGCCGACTACGGTGCCCTTGCGCATCGCGGCTTCCAGTGCCGAGACATCAATGATCGGGCCGCGCGCCGTGTTGACGACGATCAGCCCCGGCTTGGCGGCGGCGAACGCCTCGGCCCCGAGCATCCCGCGCGTCTCGGTGCTCAGCGGAGCATGCACCGACACCACGTCGCTGCGACCCATCAGCTCGTTGAGCGAATGGACGCGCTCGTAGCCGGTGGACAGATCGACGCCCGACAACAGATGCGGATCGTAGAACACCACCTTCATGTCGAACGCAGCAGCACGCCGCGCCGCAGCAAGACCAATTCGACCGAGCCCGATGATGCCGAACACCGCGTTCTTGTGCCGGCGGATCAACGGCGCCTTGGAAAAGTGCCAGCCCTCCATGCCCTCGACCGCGATCTCGGACGGGTAGGTGTGGGTGCCACGGGTCAGCGCCAGCATCAGCGCGATCGCATGGTCGGCGACTTCCGTCGTGCCGTAGTCGGGCACGTTGCAGGCGGGGATATCGCGTGCGCCCCACCCAGCGGTGTCGATATTGTCGAAGCCGACGCCGGAGCGAACCGCGATCCTGGCATTCGGGAACGCGGTCGGCGGCAGCGGCACGTTGAGCGTCGGCGAATGGTTGATCACCGCATCGACGGTCTTGGCCAATTCGGGGTCGATGGTCGCCGCGACGTCGGCCGTCGACCGCGCGAGGATGAACTCGACGTCCGGATAGTGCTGACGCTCCAGCTCGGCATCGTCGGCGGCCTGCCAGTTGACGCACAGAATCTTCATCGCTTCCTCCGCTGCCTTGGGCAGTCGCTGTTATTTCCGGATGCCGCCAATGCGGCCGCCCATCGGCACCACCGCACCGACCGGCTGATTGATCGCGCCGAGTACACCCGAAGCCGGGGCTTCGATCTCCACCACCGCTTTATCGGTCTCGATCTCGGCGACAACGTCGCCTTCCTTCACTGCATCGCCGACCGCCTTGTGCCATTTCACCAGCGTGCCTTCGGAGACGGTGAGATCACCGAACGGCATGTTGATAGGCTCGTCGTCGGAGCTGGCGGCGGGCGCAGGTGCGGCGGCGTGCGCGGGCTGGACAATCGGCGTGGGAGCTACAGCCGGCGTGGCATCTTCTGCGACAATGCCGGTGGTGTGCCAGTGATCCGGCACCGGCGCCTTGCCGGCGATGACGCTGCGGACGCCGTCCATGATCCGGGCCGTATCGACCAACATGGCGCGTTCCAGCACCGGCGCGAACGGGTGCGAGGTCGGCGCCGTATGCAGCCGGCCGGCCGGGCCGTCGAGCTCGTCATAGGCCAGTTCGTTGATCGCCTGGGCAATCTCGCCGCCCATGCCGCACATCGCCCAGGCCTCGTCGACCACCAGCAGGCGGTGGGTCTTCTTGACGCTCTCGACGATGCTGTTGACGTCGAGAGGCATGATGGTGCGGAGGTCGACGACTTCCACATCGACGCCCTGTGCGGCGAGGAGGTCAGCCGCCTCGAGCGAACGCGGCACCATCTGCCCGGCTGCGACGATGGTGATGTCGGTACCGGCGCGCGCGATGCGGGCAGAACCAAACGGCACGTAGTGGTCCTCGCCGATCGGCACCGGGCCTTTGCTAGCGAACAACGCCTTGGGCTCCAGCATGATCACCGGATCGGCCGCGCGCAGCGCCGTCTTCATCAGCCCCTTGGCGTCGGCCGGGTTGGAGGGCACGCAGACGATGAGGCCCGGCATGTGCGCGAATAGCGGGTGATACATGCCGGAATGGTGCGGGCCTGAGCTGCGCAACGCACCCGCGCCGGCGCGCACCACCATCGGGGCGCTCATTTCGCCATTGCTCATGTAGCGGAGCTTGGCCGCCTGGAGGAATATCTGGCCGGTGGTCTCGAAGGCGAAATCGGCGAACATCAGGTCCGACACCGTGCGCGCGCCAGTGGCCGAGGCGCCGATGGCGGCGGCGGTGAAGCCCTGCTCGGAGATCGGGGTATCGACGAGCCGCTCGGCGCCGAACTCGTGCCAGAGGTTCTTGGTGTGGGCAAAGCTGCCGCCGCGCTCGCCGGTGCCTTCGCCAAAATAGAGGATGGCCGAGTTGGCGCGCATTTCCTCGGCTATGCCGTCGCGCACGGCTTCGAGCCAGCCCTGTACCTTGGTCTCGCCAACCGGGCGCGACTTCAGCGCCTCGGGCGGATTGATCGGGCTGGCATAGACATGGCGGCGGACCGTTGCTGGATCGGGCTCAGGCGAGTTGCGGGCGAACTCCAGCGCTTCCTGCACGATCTTGTCGATGTGGGATTCGATATCCGCCAGGTCCTCTGCATCGGCGACGCCGTAATCCTCGACGAGGCGCTTCCTGAACATGTCGATCGGGTCGCGCTTCAGCCAGGAGTCGACCTCTTCTTGCGTGCGGTAGCTGCCGATCACCGGGTCGCCTTCGTGGTGACCGACGGTGCGATAGGTCTTGGCCTCGATCAGCGTCGGGCCCTTGCCGGAGCGAGCCCGCTCGGTGGCTTCCTTCATTGCCAGCCACACCGCGAACACATCGTTGCCGTCAACCGCCACGCCGGGCATGCCGTAGCTGTCCGCCTTCGACGCAATCTCGGGGTTGAGCGTGATGGATTTCAGCGGCGTGGCGGTGGCGTAGAGGTTGTTCTCGCACACGAAGATCGCCGGCGCGTGGTTCACCGCCGCGAAGTTGAGGCCCTCATGGAACGCCCCATGATTGGCCGCGCCGTCGCCGAAAAACGCGACGCCGATATCGTCGCGGCCCTGCTGGCGGGCGCTCATGCCAATGCCGACGGCATGGCCGATGCCGGCCCCGACAATGCCGTTGGTGCCGAACAGGCCGACCGACTTGTCGTAGAGATGCATAGTGCCCCCGCGGCCGCCGCAGATGCCGTCGACCTTGCCGAACAGCTCCGCCATCACCCGCTTCGGGTCGGCGCCCTTGGCCAGCGCATGCCCATGCCCGCGATGCGTGGAGGTGACCCAGTCGGAACGGCGCAGATGCGCGCAGACGCCGACGCCGGTCGCTTCCTGGCCGATGTAGAGATGCAGGAACCCGGGCGTCTCGCCCTTGCGGCAGGCGACCTGCGCGACGCTCTCGAACTTGCGCAGCAGCACCATCTGCTCGAACAGGTTCATCAGCACGCTGCGGTCGGGCAGATTGCCCGCGCCAGTCTGCTGCGTGCCTTTGCGCATCGCCGAAATTGCCACCGGAAGCCTCCCTGCGTCGTCCCGATTCCGGGTACTATGCGCATCCTAACAATCGACAATAGATTATAATAGCATAATGTCTAGGCGGAAAGTTCCTGCCGTCGTCTCGGTTGGCGCGGGCTAGGACAGTCGTCGAACAGGGAGATTCTCATGCCACTGCCGCCGCTTCGTGCGCGTCTAAAAACCGGTGCGCCGCTGCTGGCGCCGTTCTCGATCATCCCCTCGGTCGAGGTGGTGGAACTGATCGGCCTCGCCGGCTTCGACGGCGTTATCCTCGATCTCGAGCATGGCGCTCACGGCAGCGAAGCCCTCGGCCCGCTGATCCTCGCGGCGCTGGCCCGCGGCATCTATCCGCTGGTCCGCGTGCGGAGCAGCGAGCCGACCGAGATCGGTGCCGCGCTCGATGCCGGCGCTGCCGGCGTGATTGTGCCGCAGATCGGCTCGGTGGAGGAAGCCGAGCGCGCCGTGAAGGCCGCGCGCTTCGCACCCGACGGCAACCGGGGCGCCAATTCCTTCGTCCGCGGCGCCGACTATTCCGGCCGCGCCGAGTGGTTCGCCGAGGCCAACCGCGATGTCGCGGTGCTGCTGATGGTCGAAGGCGCCGACGGCGTCGCCGCGCTGCCCGAAATCCTCAAACTCCCGACTCTCGACGGCATCTTCCTCGGACCACTGGACCTCTCGCACGCGCTCGGCGTGCCGGGCGAGATGGGCCACCCAAAGGTAATCGCGACGATCGAAGGTGTGATCGAGGCTTGCAAGGCCGCCGGTGTCACCACCGGCATCTTTGCCGGCACTGGCGAGGCGGCACGCCGCTGGATCGGCCGTGGCGTGACGCTGGTCGGTGCGGGCGTCGACACGGCCTACATCCTCAGCGGCCTGAAAGCCGCAGTGTCCGAACTCCGCGCTTAGGTGCCCGTCCGCCGCACCGTCGCATCCGGCCGGGCGAACAACTCGTCCCGCAGCCGCATGCCCAGCCCGGCGCCGTCGAGCGGCGCGACGCGGCCGGCGCTGACCGGCGGCAGGTTGGCGACGATCTCGGTGTACCAACCAGTGAAATACGCACGCACCGCCTCCTGGTAGACCGCGTTCGGCAGCGTCGCCGACAGCGCGCAACTGGCGGCATAGACGATCGGCCCGGTGCAATCGTGCAGCGTCACCGGCAGTTCGCTCGCTTCGGCCATGTTGGCGATCTTCCGCGCCTCGGACAGCCCGCCGCACCACGCGAGATCGACCATGATCACCGAGGCAGCGCGCTTGTCGATCAGCTGCTTGAACACCTGCCGCGAGGCCAGCCGCTCGCTCGCTGCGATGGGCGTTGAGGTATGCCGCGCCAGC
>JBKJMF010000193.1:0-3867 GCA_046596525.1 Devosia sp.
GGTGCGAGTGCGCGATGGCAAGATCTCGGCCACCGATGGGCCGTTCCTCGAGACCAAGGAGCAACTGGGCGGCTTCATCCTGATCGAGGCACGCGACCTCAACGATGCGATCCGCATTGCCGGCGGCATTCCGCTGGCCAAACACGGAACCATCGAGGTGCGGCCGATCTATCACGTGCCGCGCCACGACAAGGCCGCTCACTAGCTCTGACCGCACCATGGCAGCGATCAACATCGAAAGCGTTTGGCGGAGCGAATCGCGGCGCGTACTGGCGACGCTGATCCGGTTGCTGCGAGATTTCGATCGCGCCGAGGAAGCGCTGAATGACGCCTTTCTCGCCGCCGCCGAGCAGTGGCCGCGCGACGGCATGCCCGCCAATCCGCGGGCCTGGCTGGTCTCGGCCGGTCGCTTCAAGGCGATCGACCGGCTACGCCGCAAGGCCCGGTTCGACCGTGTGGCCGCCGAGCTGTCCCTAGAGGAGGAAGCCGTGATGGCGCCCGAGTCCGAGTTCATCGCCGACGACCAGCTGCGGCTGATCTTCGTCTGCTGCCACCCCGAAGTCCCCGCCGACGGACGGATCGCCATGACGCTGCGCGAGACCTGCGGGCTGCTCACCGAAGAGATCGCCGCCGCCTTCCTCGCCAAGCCGACCACCATTGCGCAGCGCATCGTGCGGGCGAAAAACCGCATCCGCGACCTCGAGCTGCCATACGAGGTGCCTGAGCCGCAGGATCTGGCGGAGCGTCTCGATGCGGTGCTGCGGACGATCTACCTGATCTTCAACGAGGGCTATGCGGCCAGCCACGGCACCGAACTTCTGCGCACTGATCTCTGCGCTGAAGCCATCCGTCTTGGCCGGCTGCTCATCACGCTGTTGGCGGAGCCAGACTCCGAGACCGAGGGTCTCCTTGCACTGATGCTGCTGCAGCATTCCCGTCGTGACGCCCGGACCGATGCAGCAGGCGACCTGGTGCTGATTGCCGACCAGGACCGGCGCCTCTGGGACCGGGCCGAGATCGCCGAGGGGCTGGCGCTGGTCGAGCGCGTCATGGCACGCCCCGAACTCACCGCCTACGGCATCGAGGCGGCTATTGCGGCGGAACACGCCACGGCACCGATTGCCGAGGCTACCGACTGGCCGCAGATCGTTAGGCTCTACGACCTGCTGCTGCGGGCCGACGAATCGCCGATCGTGGCGCTCAATCGTGCGGTGGCCGTGGCAATGCGCGACGGGCCCGAGGCGGGGCTGCGCGAGATCGAGACCATCATCCAGGCTGGGGAGCTGCAGCAATTCCGCTATCTGCATGCGGCGCGAGCCGACCTGCTGCGCCGGCTAGGGCGGGCGGACGAGGCGCGTGCTGCCTATGTCGCCGCGCTGGAGCTGACACACCAGGCGGCGGAGCAGCGGTTCCTCGAGGGGCGACTGCGCGAGCTCTAGCCGCGCGCCAGCTTGCCTCGGCCTTCCGGCAAGACCCGGTGCGGCGGCTGGGCGCCGTCGATGAAGGCGCGGATATTGACGATCACCGTCTCGCCCATCTCGAGCCGCGCTTCGAGCGTCGCCGACGCCATGTGCGCGGTCAGCAACACACGATTGTCGCGGGCCAGCTGCAGGAGCCGCGGGTCGATGCCGTTGCGGCTCTCGAACACGTCGAGCGCCGCGCCGGAGAGGTGCCCGCTCTCGATCTCGCCGATCAGTGCCGCTTCATCGAGCAGTTCGGGGCGCGAGACGTTGACGACATAGGCGTCCTGCCGCATCCGGCCAAGCCTGCTGGCGTTGAGGATGTGGTGGGTGGAGCGGCTGAGCGGCGTGTGCAACGACACGATGTCGACCTCACCCACCATGTCGTCGAGCGATTCCCAATAGGTCGCGCCCAGCGTCTCCTCGATCTGCGGCGGCCGGCGGTGGCGCGAGAAATAGTGGATGTTGAGCCCGAAGCTGCGGGCCCGATGAGCGACGGCAGTGCCGATGCGCCCCATACCGACAATGCCGAGCGCCTTGCCGCGCAGACGGCGGCCGAGCATCCAGGTCGGCGACCAGCCCGGCCATTCGCCGGTGGTCGGCAGCACCTCGGCGCCCTCCACCAGCCGCCGCGGCAGCGCCAGCATCAGCATCACCGCCATGTCGGCAGTGTCCTCGGTCAGCACCGAGGGTGTGTTGGTGACGGTGAGCCCCGCCGCATAGGCGGCTTCGATGTCGATATTGTCGAAGCCATTGCCGAATTGGGCGATCAGTTTCAGCTCCTTGGGGAGCCGCGCGATCAGCTCGGCATCGATCCGGTCGTTGATCGAGGAGACCAGCACGTCCTTGCCCTGCACGCCCTCGACGATGGCGTCGGCACTGAGTGCGCCATCCACCGGCTTGCAGGTCGTATCGAACAATGTCGCCATCCGCGCCTCGATCTGCTCGGGGAGGCGCCGGGTAACGAAAATCTTGGGTCGGCTGAGGGTCAAATCAGGCGCTTTCAGCGACCATTAAGGTCTTTTGCATAAGTGTAGGAAAAAAGCACACCCCTGCAAAGTCATGTTCGGCAAAGTCAGCTCCATGCTCCTCACGAGGCGCTCCCACGGGCGGCAAATCAAAATGATTCTACGCGCTGCAATTCTGACGCTGTTGACCGCGGCGGGCGCCGTCGCGCCCCACGTCGCGGTGGCGGCCGAAGGCCCGAGCGGACTGCCGCTGCCGCGCTTCGTCACCACCCGTTCCAACCCGATCAACGTGCGGGTCGGCCCGGGCACCAAGTACGATGTCGCCTGGGTCTACGTGAAGGCCGGCACGCCGGTCGAGATCATCCAGGAATTCGATACCTGGCGCAAAATCCGCGATGCCGACGGCTCCGAAGGCTGGCTGCACCAGAACCTCTTGCAGGGCAAGCGCGCCGGGCTCGTCGCTCCGGCCGCCGCTGAGCCAGTGGCGCTGCGGCGCGATCCCGCCGACGATGCCGGCGTCCGCGCCTGGCTGACGCCAAGCTTCCGCGTCGACATCAAGGAATGCGACGGCAAATGGTGCAGCGTCGTTGCCACCACCCATCCGGTGAACGGCGGCCCGCAGACCTTCGACGGCTACCTGCACCAGGGCGATCTTTGGGGCGTCTACCAGAACGAAGAGTTCGACTGAGGGCTAAGCCTCAGCGGATCTTCCGCACCCGCACCACCACATCCACATGCGTGATGTTCATGCCACGGGGCGGCTCGGGCAGGTTCTGGATCACGATGGCCGAGGCGGGGATGTCGATCACCCGCTGCTCGTCTTCGAGATAGAAGTGGTGATGGTCCGAGGTGTCGGTGTCGAAATACGACCGTGACGCATCGACCGCCACTTCGCGCAGCAGGCCCGCTTCGCGGAATTGGTGCAGGCTGTTGTAGATCGTCGCCAGCGACACATTGACCCGCGCCGCGGCAGCTTCGTCGTGCAACTGCTCGGCGCTGACATGCCGGTGGGCGCCTGCGAACAGCAGCTCAGCGAGGGCCACGCGCTGCCGTGTCGGTCGCAGTCCCGCCATGCGCAGCACGGCCGTCAGGCAAGGTCGGCGCGACGGAACGGTCCGTACGATGAGGCTGCGGTCGGTCATACGATCCTTTGATGACAAGGCTTGTCAGCTTGAAGCTTATAACTTTGAGGGCGGCTCTGCACAAGCGGCGGTCGGTCGCGCCGCCGGGCGGCTTGACCCTCCGCCCCCCTCTCTCTAGTAACGGTCTCGACTGACCCGATCGGAGAAGGCCCCTGCCCATGGCGGAGCGCAAGAACGCATACGGCTACGACGACCTGATCCTGAGCGGCAAAGGCGAACTTTTCGGCCCCGGCCGGGCCCAGCTCCCAGCCCCGCCGATGCTGATGTTCGATCGCATCACCCGGGTCGATTCCGACG
>JBKJMF010000474.1:0-2773 GCA_046596525.1 Devosia sp.
GTTCTTCGTCTCCGGCTTCTGGGGCATTCTGGGGGTCTGGGTGTTCTCGGTGATGCCGGCCTTCGCGCTGGTGCCGATCATCGATGCGGCGACACTCCGGATGACGCAGCGGCGCGGCACCGATTTCAGCATGGTGCGCGCCTGGGGCACCGTAGGCTTCATGGTCACCACCGGGCTCAGCGGCCCGCTGATTGCCTGGCTCGGCGATGCGGCGTTCGTCCCCGTGTTCGTCGCCTGCGCGCTATTGCGTGCGGTGCTGGCGTTCCAGCTGCCGCAGTTCCGTGCAGGCGAGGACCGCCAGAAGACGGCACACGTGAAAGGCGCCAGCCGGCTGCGCGAGATCCTGAAGCCGTGGTTCCTGATGGGCCTCCTGGGTCTCAGCATCCTCTATGCGACGCACGGCGTGCTCGGCGCCTTCGCCGCGGTGCTGTGGATGGAGCAGGGCATCCCGCAGGGACTGATCGGCCCGCTCACCGCCACCATGGCGGCGGCCGAGGCGGTGATGATGTTCGTGTGGAGCCGGCTGAAGCTCAAGGTCTCGGCGCGCCACATCATCATCTTCGCCTGCCTCGTCGCCGCCTTCCGCTGGACGGCGATGGCGTTCTCGCCGCCCATCTGGGTGCTGTTCGGGCTGCAACTGCTGCACTCAATCACCTTCGCGATGGGCTATCTCGGCGGCATCTATTTCATCGCCAACTGGACCAGCGACGACATCGCCGCCGAAGCGCAGGGCTTCTCTTATGTGCTGCAGCAGGGCATGTCGGTGATTGTCATCGTCGCCATGGGCTGGTTCGTGGCCGCCTTTGGTCCAATGGCGTGGTTGTTCGTCGGAGCCTATGCGGTGGTCGGAGCGCTTTGCGTGGTGCTCTCCCTGAAGCTCCAGCCGCCATCCGCGCACCCGATTTCGTCGGATCAGCTGACCGTCGCCGATCCGGCCCCCTGAGGTCCAAGAATGTCTGCCAACCCGGCCAAAGAGCCGAGAATCTCGCCCGAACTGCGCGCCACGGCGTTCTACTTCAGCATCTACATGGCGGGGGCGGCGTTCAACGTCTACGGCGGCATCTGGTTTGCCGACAAGGGCCTGACCTCGGGACAGATCGGCATCATCAACGCCGTGCCGGTGCTGGTGACGCTGCTGTTCAACATCATCGTCGGCCGTATCGCCGACCGCGCCCCGGATTGGCGCCAGGTCATCGTGCTTGGCTGCGTGCTCTCGGCGATCATCCCGATCGCCCTGTTCTATGTCGGCGACTTCTGGGGCATCCTGATCGTCTGGACCCTGGCTTTGCTGCCGATCAGCCTGATCGGACCGGTGGCCGACGCCGCGACCATGCGGATGACGCGGCGGCGCGGCACGCAGTACGGGCCCATCCGCGCCTGGGGCACGGTCGGCTACATGGTCACGCTGTTCGTCGTCGGCTGGGTCATCAGCCAGTTCGGCGGCGGCATCTTCCTGCCGCTGTTCGTCGGGCTGTCGATCCTCCGCGGCCTCGTGGCGTTCGGCCTGCCGCGCTTCCGTGGTCCCGATGGCGACAAGACGCCGCCGCCGTCCGGAGCCGCCCGCCTCAGCGAAGTGATGAAGCCGTTCTTCGTCCTGCCGCTGGTCGGCTTCTCGATGGTCTATGCCACCCACATCGTGCTCAACGCGTTCCAGGCGCTCTTGTGGATGGAGCAGGGACTGTCGGCCGACCTGATCGCCCCGCTGCTGGCGCTGGCGGCCTTCGCCGAGGCGGCCATCATGTTCCTGTTCGGCAAGCTGGCACTGCGCTTCTCTGCCCGCAGCCTGATCCTGCTGTCCGCCGCCAGTGCGGTTTTCCGCTGGATCTGCATGGGCTTCCAGCCAGGTCTTGAGTTTCTGATTCCGCTCCAGCTGATGCACGCTTTCACCTTCGCGCTCGGCTTCATGGGGTGCGTGCATTTCATCGCCAACTGGACCAGCGACGAGATCGCCGCCGAAGCGCAGGGCTTCTTCCAGATGCTGCAGCAGATAATGAGCGTCATCGCACTCATCGCCTTCGGCTGGCTCACCGGCATGATGGGCGCCCAAGCCTACTTCATAGCCGCGGCCTTCGCGCTGCTCGGCGCCGTGCTGATCTGGCTGTCGATCGCCATGCAGGGACCGAAGCGGCAGACGGAGGTTCGGCTGGCTGAGCCACGCATGCCCCTCAAATGAGGGGCTAGGAAAGCCGGCTCCGCGCCCTATCTCTCACAAGCTGAAAGCCAACGGGAGAGTTTCATGCTCGATGCGGAGCCAAAGTCCTACCAGCCGATCAACTTCGCCCAGAAGTATGGGCTGTTCACCGAGCAGTGGCAGCCCAAGGTGGTGGCCGAGCTGAACGACTATCAGTTCAAGATTGTCCGTATCGAGGGCGACTTCGTCTGGCACCAGCATCCGGATACCGACGAGGCCTTCATCGTGCTGGAGGGCACGCTGCGCATCGATTTCCGCGATGGTGCGGTGACGGTAAAGCCCGGCGAGATGTTCGTGGTCAAGCAGGGCGTCGAGCACAAGCCATTCGCCGCCAGCGAGGTGAAGATGATGCTGATCGAGCCACGCGGCGTCGCGAACACCGGCTCGGCGCCGGGTGATCGGACCGCCCAGAACGACGTCTGGATCTAAAGCAAAAGGCCCCGCGGTTTCCCACGGGGCCTTTTCAATTCGTTGCGTCAGCTTCAGCCGAGGCGACCGCTGGCGTGGGCCAGCATGGTGTAGACGCGGCCGCGGTCGCTGAGCAGGTACTCGCGGGTCTCGCCGGCCGGGTTCGGCCCGGTG
>JBKJMF010000158.1:0-8131 GCA_046596525.1 Devosia sp.
TTCCGTTTCGTTCACAAAGCCCTTGGTAGGTTTCGTCTCCTGACCTAAAGCTTCGGAATGGCGGAAACAGTGCGAATCATCGGGATCGATCCGGGGCTGCGGCGCTGCGGCTGGGGCATCATCGAAAGCACCGGCAACCGGCTGAGCTTCATCGCCTGCGGCACCATCACGCCGCCGGTCGAGGGTTCGCTGGCCAACCGCCTGGTCGAACTGCATCACGGCATTTCAGCGGTAATCGAAGAGCACGCCCCCGACGAGGCGGCGGTCGAGGAAACCTTCGTTTCCGCCGGCGCACGCTCGGCGCTGCAACTGGGCCAGGCGCGCGGCGTGGTGCTGATGACGCCGGCTCTGCGCGGCCTGCCGGTGGGCGAATATGCCGCCAACCTGATCAAGAAATCCGTCGTCGGCAGCGGCCACGCCGAAAAAGCCCAGGTGCAGATGATGATCAAGATCCTGTTGCCCACCGCCACCTTCAAGGGCGCCGACGCCGCCGACGCACTGGCCATCGCCATCTGCCATGCCCATCACCGCGCCATCCGCAAGCTGAGCATCCCGGCATGATCGGCAAGCTCAAGGGCCTCGTCGACGGCTTCGGCGACGATCACGTGCATCTCGACGTCAACGGCGTGGTCTACGAGACCTTCTGCTCCGCCAAGACGCTCGCCGCACTGCCGCAGGTCGGCCACGCCGCCGTCATCCATACCGAGATGATCGTCCGCGAGGACATGATCCGGCTCTACGGTTTTTTCACCGAGGCCGAGAAGGCCTGGTTCGGCACGCTGATGACGGTGCAGGGGGTGGGCAGCCGCGTGGCGCTCGCCCTCCTGTCAGTACTCACCCCATCCGAGCTCGCCAGCGCCATCGCGCTGCAGGACAAGGCCATGGTCGGCCGCGCCAACGGCGCCGGCCCCAAGCCCGCGGTCCGCATCGTCACCGAACTCAAGGGCAAGGCCCCGGCCGCCGGAGTGATCGACGCCGGCGTGCTTGGCCTGCAGGCGTCTCTGGGGGAGGGCGCCGCGGCGAGCAACGTGACCGACGCGGTCTCGGCGCTGACCAATCTCGGCTACTCGAGCGCCCAGGCCTCGGCGGCGGTAGCGCGGGTGGTTGGCCGCGAGGGCGACGATTTGGCGACCGACAAGCTGATCCGGCTGGGGCTCAGGGAACTCAGCAGCTAGTCCTTGCTTTTGAGAATATTCCTTACTATGTTTACGAAGTAAGGAGCATTTGCGATGTCTGGAAAGTCACTGCCTGCAAGGACAAGGTACACTGGTAAGGTGACCAGCAAGGGTCAAACTACCGTCCCAAAGGAAGTGCGGGACTTTCTGGGCCTGGAAGAGGGGACGCAGATGGAGTGGATTTTGGACGATGGCAAAGTCACGGTGAAGCCGCGGAAACTGCGGGCCGTCGATTTGGCTGGTATCCTCGGCCCGCCGCCCAGCGGCGATACGCATGTGACGGTTGAAGAGATGAACGAGGCCATTGGCGACGCGATCGTGGAACGGTTCGAACGTTCGACCCGGCGATGATCGGCGTCGACACCAATGTTCTGGTGCGCTTGTTCGTGCCGGTTGAGCCTCAACGTGAGGCTGCGGTTGCGTTCTTCGGTCAGCGGTCAGCCGCCGATCCGGCCTTTGTCTCCACGGTGGTCATCACCGAGTTCGCCTGGGTTCTGCGCCGCCGGTACAAGTACGAGCACGATCAGGTCGGCCAGGCTGTTCGCTGGATGCTGGACTCCGACGATTTCGTGATCGAGGATCGTGACCTCGTTGAGTGGGCGCTCGCCAACTACACGCGCTCACGCATCGACTTCTCCGACTTGCTGGTGGCACGATCAAGCGAACTGGCTGGTGCGCCGCGCGTCGTGACGTTCGACCGTGATGCTGCCAAGTTCATCCCCGGCATGGAACTGCTCAAGTGACCGACCTGACCTCCGCCCAAACCGGCCGGGACGACCCGCTGGACGTCTCCATGCGCCCGTCTGGGTTTTCCGAGTTCATCGGGCAGGCCGACGCGCGGGCGAACCTCGAGGTGTTCATCCAGGCGGCCAAGCAACGTGGCGCGGCGCTGGATCACGTGCTGTTCGTCGGACCGCCGGGGCTAGGCAAGACCACCCTGGCGCAGATCGTGGCGCGGGAACTCGGCGTCGGGTTCCGGGCGACGTCAGGTCCAGTGATCGCCAAGGCCGGCGATCTTGCGGCACTGCTGACCAACCTCGAAGAACGCGACGTGCTGTTCATCGACGAGATCCACCGACTCAACCCGGCGATCGAGGAAATCCTCTATCCGGCGATGGAGGACTACCAACTCGACCTGATCATCGGCGAAGGCCCCGCCGCGCGCTCGGTGCGGATCGATCTGGCAAAGTTCACGCTGGTCGGCGCCACCACCCGCGCCGGGCTGCTGACCACGCCGCTGCGCGACCGTTTCGGCATCCCGATCCGGCTCAACTTCTACACCCCCGAGGAGCTGGTGAAGATCGTCGAGCGCGGCGCGCGGCTGCTCGGCATCGGCATGGCCCCCGACGGGGCGATGGAAGTCGCCCGCCGGTCGCGCGGTACGCCGCGTATCGCCGGCCGGCTGCTGCGGCGGGTGACCGATTTCGCACTGGTCGATGGTGCCAAGGAGATCACTCGCTCAGTGGCCGACAAGGCGCTGCTGCGGCTCGATGTGGATGCACGCGGGCTCGATCAACTCGACCGGCGCTATCTCAAGGTCATCGCCGATTTCTACGGCGGCGGCCCGGTGGGAATCGAGACCATCGCCGCGGCGCTGTCGGAGCCGCGCGATGCGCTCGAGGAGATCGTCGAGCCCTACCTGATCCAGCAGGGCTTCATCCAGCGTACGCCGCGCGGCCGCATGTTGACGGCGCTGGCCTTTCAGCACATGGGGCTCAGCGTGCCGCAAGGCTTTGTCGGCATGCAGGGCAGCCTGTTCGAGGAAGAAGCGGAAAAAGAATGAACCCCGTGTTTCAACCTCGAGTACACATCATCCTGCTCGGCGTTGAGGACGTTGCTCGATCGGCGGCCTTCTACGAAGCTCTGGGATGGAAGCGTGCGCCAACAAGCCACGCCGGTTTCGTCAAATTCGATCTGGGTGGACTGGCTCTCGCACTGATCCCGAAGGCCGACCTGGCCAAGGACGCACTCGGGCAAGCTGGCGATCCGCACGCGTCGTCCGGGTCGGCGCTGATCTACCTCGCCGAACATCCTGATGATGTCGCACGTCTGCTCGAGCAGGCGGCGCAAGCGGGTGGCACCATCGTCAAGCCCGCTACAAAGACGCAGTGGGGCACCGCAGGGTATTTTCGCGATCCGGATGGCCACCTGTTCGAGATCGACCACGAGGACGGCTGGGTTCTGGACGCGGAGCATCACCTTGTCGTCTGACGAGCGCACGATGATCTCGTTCGACCGCGGGACAACGCGGTTCCAGGTTCGGGCTGCGGCGATCATCCGCCGCGAGGGATATGTCCTCATCCACCGGTCGACGACCGAGGACTTCTGGGCGTTGCCAGGCGGCAGCGTCGAGCTCGGAGAGATCAGTAGCGAAGCGCTGGCGCGCGAGTTGCAGGAGGAGCTTGGCGTTGCCGCCGAGATCGGTCCGCTGGCCATCGTGATGGAGGATCTGTTCCGCTACGAGGGCCGGGTGATCCACGAGATGGGGTTCTATTACCCGGCTGAGATCCCGCTGAGCTTTCCGTTCGCCACCGATGCCATCTGCCACCGGGTCGACGACGGCGGGTCAACGCTCGAGTTCATGTGGGTGCGCAACGATGCTGCGACGCTGTCGGCGATGCCGCTGTTTCCGGCCGAACTGCGTGGCAACATGTCAGAACTGGCCCAGCATCCCATCCATGTCGTCGTGAACGAGCTATGACCACCAGCCACTTCATCGCCCGTGTCTACTACGAAGACACCGACTTTTCCGGCAACGTCTACCACGCCGCGTACCTGCATTTCTTCGAGCGGGCGCGGACCGAGTTCCTGCGCGAGCGGGGGGTGCATCACTCCGAGCTGGTGAAGGACGGCATCGCCTTTGCCGTGCGCACCATGACCATCGATTTCAAAGGGGCAGCCCATATCGACGACCTGCTGGAGGTCAGCACCGAGGTTGCCTCGCTGACGGCGGCGCGGCTCAATCTGGTGCAGTCGATCGGCCGCGATGGGCTGGAGCTCACCCGGGCCGAAGTGCAAGTGGTAGCGATCAAGACCAGTGGCGGCGTGGCGCGGATGCCGCGCGAGCTCATCGAGATGCTGAAGGCATAGAAAAGGGCCGCCGGTTGTCCGGCGACCCAAGCATTCGGTGTGGACTGGCGTCCTACATTGCAGTGGGCTTCACCTGCCCGCGGATTTCGCCATCCGGGAACTTCGCAGTGTGGACATTGAAGTACCACGAGCCGCCCTGCAGCTGGGTGGCCTGTTCATCGGTCAGCGTAACGTTGCCATTGATGGGGCTCGCCAGCGGATCGGCAATAGGGACAACCGGGTCGGCGCTCGCGTCCTCGGCGGCCGGGCCATGGAAGTGTGCCCCGGTGGCTTCGCCGCTCAGACCGTCATAGCTGATGGTCCAGGTGAAGACCTTGGAGTCGGTATCGAACGTCCCTTCCACCTTGCCGGTCGCGGCGGAATCCGTAGGCGGAACTTCCGCCGCGGCGGTCAGCTCGGCGCTGAACTTCAGCTGTTCGGCAAAAGCCGGCATGGCCGAGAAGGCCAGAACAGCGGTGGCGGCGAGCAGGGTGCGTGTCAGGTTGAGATGCATGGGGATCTCCCTTTGGTTGGTTCTGTTGTTATGGGACGACCGCGAACCCCCGAACGGGCAGTCAGCATGACAACGCGCCGTCACCCCCAGGGTTGCACGGCTACCCCGAGGGTTGCGCTGCGCTGATCCGCCGCGATCACACAAACGCGAGGAATCGCTTTGTTAACGTTTGCTTGACCATAAGTAAGGCAGTGCACCACCAGCGCTGCCAAAGGTCCGGAATTCGGGGCTTTTCTCTTAAATTTGACAAATTTGAACCGCATCGACCCGACGATCAGGTTTCGGTCGTCGGGGCCAGACTGAAAGGACCCTTACATGGAAGCCATGGATGCCGTTGGCACGGTCGCTCCGCATGCCGACCTTTCGATCTGGGCGCTGTTCTGGCAGGCCGATCTCGTCGTCAAGACGGTGATGATCGGGCTGCTCGCCGCCTCGGTCTGGTGCTGGGCGATCATCGTCGACAAATCCATGCTCTATGGCCGCGCCAAGCGCGAGATGAACCGCTTCGAGCGGGTGTTCTGGTCGGGCCAGTCGCTCGAGGAACTCTACCAGCAGATGAGCGAGAAGCCCGCCATGGGGCTGGGCGCCATCTTCGTCGCCGCGATGAAGGAATGGAAGCGTAGCCACGAACAGAACGCCTCGTCGTTCGTCGGCGTGCAGGGGCGGCTCGACAAGGTGCTCGACGTGGCGATCAGCCGTGAGAGCGAGAACCTCGAGAAGCGCCTCGGCTTCCTCGCCACCGTTGGCTCCGCCTCGCCCTTCATTGGCCTCTTTGGTACGGTATGGGGCATTATGAACGCATTCACGGCCATTTCGGCCGCATCGAGCACCAATCTCAGCGTGGTCGCCGGGCCGATCGCCGAGGCGCTGTTCGCTACGGCGCTGGGCCTGCTCGCCGCCATTCCGGCGGTTATCGCCTACAACAAGCTGTCCGGCGACGCCAACAAGCTGATCGGCCGTCTCGAAGGCTTTGCCGATGAGTTCTCGACCATCCTCAGCCGGCAGCTCGAAGCGCGGGGTGCCCGCTGATGGCGATGGCAGTATCGGGCGGTGGCGGCGGCGGACGCCGGCGTGGCCGGCGGCGCGGTGGCGGCAACAAGCCGATGAGCGAGATCAACGTCACGCCGATGGTCGACGTGATGCTGGTGCTGCTGATCGTGTTCATGGTGGCGGCGCCGCTGATGACGGTCGGCGTGCCGATCGACCTGCCCAAGACGCAGGCGCAGCAGCTGAACACCGAACAGAAGCCGATCACCATCTCGGTCACCAATGACGGCGCCATCTTCCTCGGCGATCAGCCGGTAAGCATCGACGACCTGGTGACGCAGGTGGCAGCTTCCGCCGTCAACGGCACCGAAGACCGCATTTATGTCCGCGGCGATCTCGCGGCCAACTACGGCTCGGTGATGCAGGTGATGGGGGCGCTGTCGGGCGCCGGTTATGCCAAGATCGGCCTCATCACGGAACAGGCCCCGCAACAGGACCAGTGAGCTGATGCGCACCGGGTTCACGGTATCCACCATTGCACATGCCGGACTGATCGTACTCGCGGTCGTCGGCATCGGCATGGGCCGGCCGCTGGACGCCGTGCCGGTTGAATCGATCGCCGTCGACCTGGTACCGATTTCGGAATTCGCCAACATCCGCCTGGGCTCGCTCGACAGCACTGTCGTCGAGACCGAAGCGCCGTCGGTGGTCCAGGACGTGAAGCCGGCCGAACTGGCGCAGCCCACCGGCAACACCGAGGAGGACCAGCCGACCCCCGCCGACAATCCGGATCCGACCCCCGCGCCGACCGAGCAGACCGCTCCGGCGCCGGAAGCCGCGTCCGAACCGGTGGTCGAACCCGAGCCGGAAGTCGCGCCCACCCCCGCCGAGCGCCCTGCCGTTGAACCGCAGCCCGAGCCGGTCGTTGAGCCGGTAGCCGAACCGACACCGGAGCCCACGCCGGTCGTGACCCCCGAGGTTACTCCGGACCCGGCCGCCGCCGCTCCCAAGCCGAGGGTGCACACCGCCTCGCTCGACCAGAAGCGCGCCGAGTTCAAGAAGCAGCAGGAAGCCCAGAAGCAGCAGAGGGCCGACGAGAAGGCTAAAGCCGACGCGGACAAGAAGAAGGCCGAGGAAGAGAAAAGGAGGAAGGCGGCCGAGGAAAAGCAGCGCATCGAGCAGGCCAAGGCCGACGAGGCGACGCAACTCGCCGACGAGGTCGCCAACCTGATCAACAACGAACAATCGCGCGGTGCGACCACTGGCGCCGGCGGCGAAGCGACGCTTGGCCGCGAGGACGGCCGGTCGGCGACGCTCAGCAACACCGAGATCGGTGCGCTGGTGGCGCAGATCCAAGCCTGCATCACGCTGCCGGCGGGCGCCGAGGATGTCGATGCCAGGGCCGAGTTCACCTTCTCGATCGGCACCGATGGTATGGTCGCGGGCCAGCCGCAGATGTTGAGTTCGCCGGCCAACACCATCGAGGACGCCTATTCACGGGCGGTGCAGCGCGCGCTGATGCGTTGCGGCCCGTTCACAATGGCCATGGGCCAGGATGTTAGAGCACAATTTGCGGCACGGCCGTTCTAGCGAACCCGATGCCAGATGAGACATGGAGACGTAAGATGACCCTGATCACCCGGCGCAATGCGCTGAAGCTCGGCCTCGCCGGCGGTGCCTTTGCACTCGCTACCCCGTCCCAGGCACTGGTCGAGATCGTCGTCACCGGCGGCAACTTCACGCCGCTGCCGATCGCCATTCCGGATTTCGCCTCGTCCGACCCGGCGTTCGGCGCCGAGATCGCCGAGATCGTCCGCAGCAACCTCAAGCGCTCCGGCCTGTTCGTGCCGCTCGATCCGGCCTCGCTGCCGATCCGGGTGGGCGATGTCACCAACGAGCCGGACTTCGCCGCCTGGCGCGCCGCGAGCGTCGATGCGCTGGTCATGGGCTCGGTGGAGCGCGGGGCCGAGGTCTCGTCGCAGGTCCGTGTCTGGGACACCCAGGCGTCGGCCCAGGTGGTCGGCAAGTCCTACAAGACCGATGCGCAGAACTACCGCCGAATAGCGCACATCGTCTCCGACGCGATCTACGCATCGCTGTCGGGTGGCACGGGCTATTTCGACACGCGCATCCTCTATGTGGCCGAGAGCGGTCCGAAGGCCAACCGCGTCAAGCGCCTCGCTATCATGGATCAGGACGGCGCCAACGTGCAGTATCTGAGTTCGGGCAAGTCACTGACGTTCGGGCCGAAGATCTCGCCGCGTGGCGACAGCGTGGTGTTCACCTCCTACGAGGACGGCAATCCGCAGGTCTACTACGCCGGTCTCGGCGGAGCCTCGAAGAAGCTGATCGAGGGCGCGCCGATGTCGTTCGCGCCGCAGTTTGC
>JBKJMF010000537.1:0-4087 GCA_046596525.1 Devosia sp.
CCCGCTCGATATCATCGCGGCCGCCGAACTGGTGGCCAGCGCCCACCAGGTGCTGGTGTTCGGTCTGGGCGGCAGTTCCACCGCGCTGGCGCAGGAGACGCAGAACCGGCTGTTCCGCTATGGCGTCGTCGTCAGCGCCTATTCCGACCCTTACGTGATGAAGATGACGGCCTCGACGCTGAAGCCGAACGACCTGGTGATCGCCATCTCCGGCACCGGCCGAACCCGCGAAGTGGTCGAGGCGGTGCAACTGGCAAAGCACTATCGCGCCAAGGCGCTGTGCATCACCGCCCCGGACACCGACCTTGCCGCCACCGCCGACGTGGCGCTCACCGTCGATATCCCGGAGTTCCCCGATCCGCTGAAGCCCACCGCTTCGCGCTACGCCTTCCTTGCCATCATCGACCTCGTCTCCAGTGCGGTCGGCACACGGCTCGATCCCGATGCGCGCGAAACGCTGCGCCGGATCAAGTACACCGTGCTGAACCACAGGAAGGGCAAGGTGCTGGAGCCGCTGGGCGACTGAGTTTTCCGGCGGCGTCTCCCCGCCGTCCATACCTGGGGTATATTGCATGCACGACACTGCATCCGCGGCAGAGGCGGCCGCCTGGCTCGCCATGTTCAGCAACACGCTGGCGGAGGGCGACATTGCCGCCGCCCTCGAGCTGTTCGCCGAGGACTGCTACTGGCGTGACATCGTCGCCTTCACCTGGAACGTGAAGACGATGGAAGGCAAAGCCGCCATCGCTGCGATGCTGGAATCGACGCTCAAGACCACCAACCCGTTGAACTGGCAGCTCGAAAGCGCGTCCGGATCGCGTTCAAAATCCGTTCAGGCAGCGTTCACCTTCAAGACAAACTCGGGGCGCGGACAAGGCATTCTTACCCTCGAACATGGCAAGTGCCGCACCATCCTCACCACCCTGCAATCGCTCGACGGTCACGAGGAGGCCCTCGGCCCGACCCGCCCGATGGGCGTCCGCCACGGCGCCGACCGCAACCGCGAGACCTGGTCCGAGGCCCGCACCCGCGAGGAAGCCGCGCTCGGCGATAGCGTCGACCCATACTGCCTGATCATCGGCGGCGGGCAGGGAGGCATCATGCTGGGGGCCCGGTTGAAGCAGCTAGGGGTCCCCACGGTGATCGTCGAAAAGAACCCAAAGGCCGGAGATTCCTGGCGAAATCGCTACCGCTCGCTCGTCCTCCATGACCCGGTCTGGTACGACCACCTGCCCTATATCCCGTTCCCGCCGCACTGGCCCGTCTTCACGCCCAAGGACAAGATGGGCGACTGGCTCGAGATGTACGTCAAGGTGATGGAGCTCAACTACTGGGGCGGCACCGAGTGCGTCTCCGCCAGCTTCGACGACAGCGAAAAACGCTGGACCGTCAAGCTGTTGCGCGACGGCAAGCCGGTGACGCTCCGCCCCGCGCAACTGGTCTTCGCGACCGGCGCCTACGGCCCGCCGAAGTTCATCCAACTCCCCGACGCCGAGGCGTTCAAGGGCGAGATTCTGCACTCCAGCCAGTACTCGGATGGTACAAAGTACAAGGGAAACAAGGTCGTAGTGATCGGCGCCGCCAGCTCCGGGCACGACGTCTCGGTGGACCTGTGGGAAGCCGGCGCCGACGTCACCATTGTGCAGCGCTCGCCCACCACGGTAGTGCGTTCCGAGACGCTGATGGAGCTGGCGTTCGACACCTATTCGGAGGCGGCGGTGGCCGCCGGCATCGACGTGGACACCGCCGACCTGCTCGGCGCCGCCACCCCATTCGCGCTGCAGCCAGCCAAGCAGCGGGCGCTCTACGACAAGATCCGGGCCCGCGACGCGGCGTTCTACGACAAGTTGCAAGCCACTGGATTCCTTCTAGATTTCGGTCACGACGAGACCGGGCTGATGATGAAGGCCTATCGCACCGGCTCGGGCTATTACGTCGATGTCGGCGCCTCGCAGCTGATCATCGACGGCGAAATCAAGATCAAGTCCGGGGTCGAGATCGAGACCCTCACCCCCACCGGCATCCGCTTCGCCGATGGCACGACGATTGCCGCCGATGTCATCATCCAGTCCACCGGCTTCCAGTCGATGCACGAGGTGGTAGCGAAGATCGTGTCGCGCGAAATCGCCGACGAGATCGGCACCTGCTGGGGCCTTGGGTCCGGCACGCGCAACGATCCCGGCCCGTGGCACGGCGAATTGCGCAATATGTACAAGCCGGTGGCGCAGGAGAACCTGTGGTTCCAGGGCGGCAACCTGGCGCTCAGCCGGTTCTTCTCGAAGTTCCTGGCGCTGCAGATCAAGGCCCGCATGGAGGGACTTGGTACGCTAGTGTACCGAACCCCGTTGTAATTGAGCCATTGCCGACTCGTGCCGGTCGCGAGATTGTTAACTGGTGCCCGGTACTTTTTGGCTTCATCGACGTTGTTTGCCGGATGACATGGAGGACGGAATGAAACGCCTGCTCCCGATAGTTGCCGCTACACTGACAATGCTCGCTGCCCCGGTCGCCGCGCAGCCGATCGAAATCATCGTGCGCGGCGGCACGCCAACCTATCTGCCGACGCTGCTGCCCGATGGCGACGACTACAATTACGGCCGCGCCAATCCGAACTTCCCGAACTTCGATCCGGCCGCGGCCGCCATCAACGCAGAACTGGCGATCCATCCGAGGTCGCGCCTACGGCCAAACAATCTCTGGCTGGTGACACGGCTGGCGGTGACGTCCGGCTCATGGACCGAGCACATGGAAACCTGCCAGGCGGCGTACGCCACCTACGACCCGGTCAGTGACACCTATCTGGCAGGTGGTCTGCCGCAGCGCTGCCCGCTCTGACGGTCTAGTTCCGCAATCGCCGCGCGAGGTGCGATCTCACACCCCGCGGGGCGGCGGATCGGCTGGTTATGCACAGCTGAGTGGCCCTTCGGCGCCATCGCAACCCGGCACCATGTCACCAGCCACCCGTGATCCGCCAATGCTTTAGCTCGGCTGACATCAGATCGTCATCGAGGTGTCACGGCTCGTTCATCGCGCTGAAATCCAACCGTCAAGGTCACCGACTAGGAGTGCGCCGCTCGAGAGATCGACCGGCATTCCACTTCCTCGGAGACCTTCAACATGAAATCCAATTGGCTGCTCAGCGCAGCACTGGCCGCGACCGCCATGACCTTCGTGGCCTCGCCCGCCGCCGCTGCGACCAAGTTCGAGTTCTGGTACGGCCTTTCGGGCGACCTGTCCGAACGCATCCAGGACATGTGCAAGACGTTCAACGCCTCGCAGGCCGACTATGAGATCGTCTGCGTCAGCCAGGACAATTACGACAACAACCTGCAGAATACGATCGCCGCGTTCCGCGCCAACAAGCAGCCGACCGTCACCCAGATCTTCGACGCCGGCACGCTCGACCTGATGCTGTCCGACGCCTATGTCCCGGTGCGCCAGCTGATGGAAGAGAATGGCTACCAGATCGACTGGGCCAACTATTTCAAGGGCGTGGGCTCCTACTACTCGACCTCGTCGGGCGAATTGCTGTCGATGCCGTTCAACTCCTCGACCGCCGTGATCTACTACAACACCGACGCGCTGGCGAAGGTCGGCTTCGAAGGCACGCCCAAGACCTGGACCGAAGTCGAGGACGTGGCGCGCAAGATGAAGGCCGCCGGCTACGATTGCCCGGTCGCATTCGATCCGTCGGGCGCCTGGCAGTGGTTCGAGCAGTTCTCGGCCATCCACAACCAGCCGATCGCTACGCTCGGCAACGGCTTTGATGGTCTCAACGCCGAAATGGTCGTGTCGAAGGGCAAGTTCGTCGACCAGCTGACCTGGATCAAGAAGATGTATGACGAAGGTCTCTTCGTTCATAAGTCCAAGGATGCCGGCGAGACTGCCAACGACGCTTTCGTCAACGGCAAGTGCCAGATCACCTCGTCGTCGGTTGCCGACCACGGCACCTTCTCCAAGCAGGCCAAGGAAGGCGTGCACTGGACCAATGCCATGCTGCCGATGCTCGATGGCTTCGAGCGTCACAACTCCTTCGTCGGCGGCGCATCGCTCTGGACGCTGAAGGGCAAGTCGGCCGAAGAGTACA
>JBKJMF010000550.1:0-7719 GCA_046596525.1 Devosia sp.
GAGTTCGGCTATGCCGAGATCAACCTCAATGTCGGCTGCCCGTCCGACCGCGTGCAGTCCGGCCGCTTCGGCGCCTGCCTGATGGCCGAACCTGAGCTGGTCGCCGAGTGCGTGCGCGCCATGCGCGACGCCACCGATGTGCCGGTGACGGTGAAGTGCCGCATCGGCATCGACGATCAGGACACCGAGGAAAGCCTCGACCGGTTCGCCGATGCGATGGTGACGGCGGGCGTCGATGCGCTCTACGTCCATGCTCGCAAGGCCTGGCTCAAGGGACTGTCGCCGAAGGAGAACCGCGAGATCCCGCCGCTCGATTACCCGCGCGTCTATCGCCTGGCCGAGCGGCTGGCGCCGCTGCCGGTGTTCCTCAATGGCGGCATCAAGTCGATCAAGGACGCCGAGGCGCACATGGCGCATGTCTCGGGCGTCATGCTCGGCCGTCTCGCCTATCACGAGCCGATGCTGCTGACGCTGGTCGACGAGCGCTTCTTCGGCGCGCCGAAGCGCACAATCGAGCTGCGCGACGTGATGCTGGCCATGGCCGACTATGCCGAGCGCGAGATCGGCAAGGGCGCGCGGCTCAACAACATCACCCGCCACATGCTGGGCCTTGCCAATGCCCGCGCCGGCGCCCGCACCTTCCGCCAGATCCTCAGCGTCGACGCCTGCAAACGCGGCGCCGGGCCGGAAGTCATCATGCAGGCGTTCGACGCACTCGAGCCGGAACTGGCGCTAGCGGTCTGAAACCGTCGGCGACGTTCGTTATCGGTTTCGTCGTGAGGCGTACGCCAAAACGACCAGTCCCGTGAGGACTGCCCACATGACCGCCGCGAAACCAATCGCACCCGGGACGATTTCTAACCAATCCAGGCTAGAAACCTCAGCGCCATCCACGACTTCGAATTTCAGGTAATCATCACCGACCTGGTTGGAAACGAGGAGCCAGGTGATCGTAGCGGCAGCGACGACGGAAAATAAGGCGCACGCCACGGTAGGCACAAGTAGCGCGGACAGTGCACTCCTGATCTGGCTGAGCTCGACTCTCAACCCTTGTCCTTCCAGAAATCCGCCTGCAGTTGCGCCGCTTCCTCGGCCAGTAGCGGACCCACGATCTCGGTCGGCCGCTGCCCCGCCTCGAACACGATGTGGCAGGGCAGGTCGAGCGTCGGGTTCTCCTCATGCGCGCCGGTCTGCGCCTTCAGATCGCGCTCGGTCTGGCCGAACACCACGCGGCCGATGCCGGCCCAGTAGATGGCGCCCGAACACATCGCGCAGGGCTCGGCCGAAGTGTAGAGCGTGCAGTCCTTCAGTTCGACGAGGCTGAGGTTCTTGGCCGCCCATGAGGCCAGCAGCTTTTCGGCATGGGCGGTGCGGTCACCGCCCTCCGAGCTGTAGCCGTTGCCCTGTTCGCGCAGCACCTTGCCGTGCTTGTCCGCCAGCACCGAGCCGAACGGATGGTCGCCGCCATCGCGCGAGCGCTTGGCGACGGCGAAGGATTGGCGCAGCAGGGCTTCGTCATAGGGGCGTGCGGGCATCTGGGTCTCCGTGATCTCGGAAGACTATGCCCGAACCGAGATCAGTCGACCAGTTCGAGCGCGTTGCCGGTCACCGCATAGCGGCTGAGCGTGCCGAGAAAGCTCATGCCGAGAAGGCTGGTTTCCAGCGCCCCCCGTTCGGCGATGAAGGCGCGAACATTGTTGCGCACGATGCCTCCCACCTCGATCTGGTCGAGCGTCACGCTCGCCGCCTTGCCGGTGCCGTTGGCGGTGGAGACGGCGACATTGTAGTCGAGCGCCGCCGTAGAGATGCCGGCCTTTTCCGCGTCGCCATGCGTCAGCACCACGGCGCTGGCGCCGGTGTCGAAGATGGTCCGGATGTCGGAACCGTTGATGGTGGCGTTGATCTGGAAATGCCCGTCGCGCCCGCCGCGGAACGTGGCCGTGCCCCGCTCGCCGTCGACCACCGCGATCCCCGGCATCAGCTCACCGAACACCCGCGACGCCACTCCGGTGAGGTCGTCGCGATAGGTGTAGCCGACCAGCACGACACCGAAGATGCCCGCCCAGAGGATCAGGTTGCCGAACAACTCCGAGAACTTGTGCCGGCGCGAGAACAGCCCGCCTGCGATGAAGATCAGGATGATCAGCAGCGGCACCAACTGGCCAAGCTGTTCCTGCGTCAGGCCCACCATAGTCCCGGCATCTGCGCTGATCAGCAGGGCCAGCCCGACGGCGATGACGATAGCGAAACCGATGAACAGCATGCACATCCCTTAGCTGGCGCTCCCCTCGATAATGGGGTGGCGCCGGCGCAATTCAAGCACCGCGCTGACCGGCGAACAGTGAACTCTGCGCGACCAGTCCCTCGCCGACGATATCGAAGAAGGCCCTGACTCGCGCGGTTTTTCTAAGGTCGGCGTGGGTGACGATCCACAATTCCCGCTGCAACTGGGCGATCGGCTGCGGAACGGCGCGGACCAGGCCCGGCTCGGGATCGCCCAGGAAGCAAGGCAGCACGGCGAGGCCGATGCCGGCCTTGGCGGCGATCAGCTGGTTGATCATGCTGTTGGCGCGATAGACGACGCGCTCGGTGGGCACGTACTCGGCCAGCCATTCCGCCGCGCTGATGTCGGCGATCTCGGCACCGCAGCCGACGAAGTCACGTGCGACGAGGTCGGCGACCTCGCCGACCGGCCGTTGCTCGTCGAGCACGGCAGGAGCGCCATAGATCGCCCAGGCGATGTCGGCGAGTTTTCTGCCGTGCAGGTCCGGTTCTTTTGGCCGCACGACGCGCAGAGCGATGTCGGCCTCGCGCCGCGACAGGCTCAGCACCCGGCTGTCGACCACCAGTTCGATGACGATCCCGGGATGAGCGGCGTGAAACGCGGCCAGCTGAACCATCAGCATCGAGTTCGCCAGTGTCTCCGACGCGGTGACGCGAAGCGATCCGGCGAGGCGGGTATCGCGCCCATCCACCGCCCGGCTGAGCGCCGCGGTCTCCGTCTCCACCCGCTCGGCAGCCGACGCGAAAAGTTCGCCCGCCGGAGTCGTCTGGTAGACACCTCCGGGCAGCCGTTCGAACAGTCTGGTCCCGATCCGCTCTTCGAGGCTGTTCAGGCGGCGGAAGGCCGTCGAATGATCGATGGCGAGCGCCAGCGCACCGCCGCCAAGCGTCCCGGCGCGCTGGATGGCGAGAACGAGCTTGAGGTCATTCCAGTTCTCCATCCCGACTGTCTAGCACGCCACCGGCTTGCAGTCCTGCAAGCTGCGCTGGCGATATCGCTGTTCGCATTTCCGCAACGCCGGAACTATCCCATCGGGCTCACACCCCGGAGATGGAAATGCAGCTCTACTTCAGCCCAAATACCTGCTCGCTCGCCGTCGTCATCGCCGCCACCGAGGCGGGAATCGATCTCGATCTCATCGCGGTCGATATCATGCAGGACCCACACCGCCTGAACGATCGCAGTGACTATGCCGCGCTCAACCCGAAGAACTACGTGCCCATGCTGGTGCTCGACAGCGGTGAAACGCTCACTGAAGTGCAGGTGATCCTGCAATATCTCGCCGACCAGGCGCCGCACGCGGCCCTCGCGGCTCCCAACGGCAGCATCGAACGCACCAGGCTGCAGCAGGCGCTTAACGTCATCAGCTCGGAATTGCACAAGGCCTATTCGCCCTGGCTCTTTCATCCCGAAGTCGGCGAGACTGCCCAGACCTACGCGCGCAACAGGATCGCCAACCACCTCGCCCTGTTTGATCAGCAGCTCGGCAAGCACCTTTTCGTTGCCGGCGACGACTTTACGATTGCCGATGCCTACTTCTTCGTCATGGTTTTCTGGTCCGGCTTCACCAAGGTCCCGCTCGGGAACTTCGCCAACATCCGCGCCTGGTTCGAGCGCATGAAAGCGCGTCCCGCGGTAGTAGAGGCGACCCGCCTCCATTCCGGCAAGCTCGCCAGCGCAGCTGCCTAGACGAAGACCAGCAGCACCGTCAGTACGGCGACCTCGATCAGCGCTTGCAGCGCCCCGATCAGGTCGCCGGTCTGCCCGCCGATCAGCTTGCGGCAGGCCCACACCCACGCCGCCGCCACGCCCGCCGCTGCCGCAAACGACAGGATCACCGCGACGACGCTGGTGAACGGCGCCGCCAGCACGAAGGCCAGCAGCACGGCAAAGCCCATGCCGCCGAAGAATGCCCGCCGCGACACCCGCCCGACCGACGCCGAAGCCCCGCCCTCGCGAGCATTGGGCAGCTCCACGCTGAGCCACAGCGAAGAGGAACGACCGATCACGGTGGAGGCGAGCCAGATGGCCCCCGCGGCCAGCGGATTGTACGCCGCCACCGCGCCAATCGCCGCGATGCGGAACAGCAGATAGAGCCCGATCGCCGCCACCCCATAGGTGCCGTGCCGGCTGTCCTTCATGATCTCGAGCCGCCGCTCGACCGTCATGCCGCCGAACAGCCCATCGGCGCTGTCGGCGATGGCGTCGTCGGCCATCGCGCCCGTCGCGACCAGCATTGCAGCGACACCGAGCGTTGCCGCGAAATAGCTCGGGATGCCGATCCATGCCGTCAGCATCATCAGCAGCGCCGGCAGGAACCCGATAGCGACGCTGGTGAAGCCCAGGCCCACGGCGATGCGATTGAGCACGGGTTTCTCGAACGGGCTGTCTCCGGTGGGCAGCCGCGAGAAGAATCGCAGCCCCATGATCAGGTCGTCGGTCAGCCGCCAGCCATAGGCCGGAGGCGCCTCGGGCGGCGTGACCGGGCGGTGATTGTCCTGTCGCGGGGGCGATCCGGGGGCGTCGTCACTCAATTTGCAAATGCTCGCCGATTGGTCCAGAAGCGTGCCTCCCATAGCACCCCTCAGCCGGAGTCGTCATCCGATGGCGTCCCCCTTCGCCGACATCATCGATCTGCTGCACATTGCCCCGGCGGGCGATGAGAGCGCCGTCGCCGCCATTCGCGCGCACGACCGGCAGCTCACCAAGCCGCCCGGCTCGCTCGGCGAACTGGAGCTGCTGGTCGAGTTCCTCGGCCGCTGGCAGGGTAAGTCGAAGCCGACGCTCGACAACCCGATGGTCGCGATCTTCGCCGGCAACCATGGCGTTACCGACCAGGGCGTCTCGGCCTTTCCGCGCGAAGTGACGGCGCAGATGGTTGCCAACTTCACCGCCGGCGGCGCCGCGATCAGCCAGATCTGCGCGCTGCACGAACTCAACCTGCGGGTCTTCGAACTGGCGCTGGAACTGCCCACCGGCGACATCACCCGCACCGCCGCGATGGAAGACAAGATGTGCGCCGCCACCATCGCCTACGGCATGGAAGCAGTGGCCGGTAAACCCGACCTCCTCGCCATCGGCGAAATGGGCATCGGCAATACCACCATTGCTGCCGCCCTCTACGCCGCGCTCTACGGCGGCACCGGCGCCGACTGGGTCGGCCGCGGCACCGGTGTCGACGACGCTGGCCTCGCGCGCAAAGCCGACGCCGTGGATCGGGCGCTCGCCTTCCACAAGGACGGCCTGACCGACCCGCTCGCCATCCTCGCCCGCCTGGGCGGTCGCGAAATCGCCGCCATGCTCGGGGCCATCATCTCGACGCGCCAGCAGCAGATCCCGGTGATCGTCGATGGCTTCGTCGCCACCTCCGCCGCGGCCATCGCCCATGCGGTGAACCCGGATTCGATCGCGCACTGCATCTTCGGCCACGTCTCGGGCGAGCACGCTCACGCCAAGGCGCTGGAGGCCATGGGCAAGCGCCCGCTGCTCAATCTCGGCATGCGGCTGGGCGAGGGGAGCGGCGCGGCGCTCGCGGCAGTACTTGCCAAGACCGCGCTTCATCTTCACAAAAACATGGCGACCTTCGGAAGCGCCGGGGTCAGCGACAAGAGCTGACCAGGGGTTAGCGACAAGGAGGCGTAGGCGATGATCGCGGCCGGTGCGCAGTCGACCATCGACCTCGCCACGGGCCATCTCATCGCCCTCCTCAAGCGCAACACCGGCGACCTGATCCAGAGCCTGCATCTCATCGGCTCGGTCGCCGACGGTGATTTCCGCCCGGGCAAGAGCGACTTCGATTTCGTCGCTGTGCTGTCGCGCGAACTGACCGATGACGACGCCGAAGCGCTGGTCGTCGTCCACCGCAGCTACCGCACCGACCCGACCCTGCCGAGCCTCGACGGCATCTGGCTGACCGCCGACGAGCTGCGCGCCGGCCCCGACGCCGTCGCGGACGGCCCCACCTCGCAGCAGGGCGATTTCGTCGTTCTGGCGCGCGGCAACCGCAATCCGGTCACCTGGTTCTCGCTGCCCGACGCCGTGACGCTGATCGGCGAACTGGATCGCGCTGCGCTCTGGCAGGACCGGGAGCGGTTGGTGAGCTGGGTGCGCGAGAACGCCCAGAGCTATTGGCAGCGCTGGCTGGCCGACGCCTCGGGCATTTCATCGAAGGGACTGGCGATGCTCGGCCGCGTCGCGCCGATGTGGGGCGTCCTCGGCATCAGCCGGCTGCGCTACACGCAGACCACCGGCAAGATCGCCTCGAAGTCAGCGGCCGGCGAATGGGCGCTCACGGCGTTCGATCCGCGCTGGCACCCGATCGTCGAAGAGGCGTTGGCTTATCGCAGGGGCGAGCCGTCGAAGTACGCCAACCCATTCGCCAGACGCCGCGATGCGTTGGCGTTCGTCGAGATGGCGATTGGAGAGATCGTAGGTAGGGAGCGCTCCACCTAGGTCCACCCACCGGCCGTCATCCCGGCGAAGGCGGGGATGTGGATTCTCGTTTGAAGTGCAACAGCTGGTTGGAGAAGGCTTCGGCTGGGGTGTGCCAGTCAAGGCATTTGCGCGGGGTGTTGTTGTAGGCAGCGATCAGGGTGTTGAAGCTCTGAGGATCGAGGCTTGCCAGGTCGGTCTTGCGCGGCAGGAAGCGGCGCATGCGGCCGATGGCGTTCTCGATGCCACCCTTTTGCCAGGGCGCGTGCGGATCGCAGAAGTAGGTGGCGACGCCGATGGCCCCGAGTTCGTAGTGCCGGGCGAACTCAGTCCCATTATCGAAGGTAACCGTGCGGCGTAGCGTTGGTGGCAGCTCCACGAGGGCTGCGCCGATGGCGCGGACGACCAGTTCGGCCTGCTTGGAGGCGAGGCGGGAGCCGATCAGGGCGCGGCTGGTGCGCTCGTGCAGCATCAGGATGTTCTGGCCGTAGCGTGAGAAGGCCATCAGATCGGCCTCCCAGTGCCCCGGTGTCAGGCGGTCGGCGGCGGCTGCGGGCCGCTCGCTCAGCGGCACCCGGGCGGTCATGTGCAACACCGGACTGCCGCCCTTCGTGGCGCGCCAGCCACGCTTGAACTTGGCCCGCGGCAGGTAGCGGCGCCAGCTGAAGTCGTTGTGCCGCGCGATCTGGGCATAGATGAAGCGGTAAATCGTCTCCACACCAACTGAGAGGCCGCCGGTGAGCCTGGACCGCCGCGCCACCTGCTCGGGCGACCAGCCGGCCTTAAGCTGCCCCAGCACCTGCTCGCGCAGTTCGGCATCGCGATCCAGTTTCGAACCACTCCAGCGCCGCGCCTTGCTCTGCACCTCGGCATAGGCCGGCCGATAGCCCACCTGCGCTCCGCTGTTGCGCTTCAGCTCCCGAGCGATCGAAGATGGCGCGCGATCCAGAGCTGCAGCGATCTGCCGGAGCGAGGTGCCCGTGCCACGTAGTCGGGCAATCTCA
>JBKJMF010000332.1:0-2526 GCA_046596525.1 Devosia sp.
GGCTTTCCTCGGTTACAGCGTGCGCTCGATCCCGGCACGCGGTGACGGCACGGTGGATGTCGAGGCGGTGAAGGCGGCGCTGAGCCCCGATGTCGCGGCGATCATGCTGACCAACCCCAATACCTGCGGGCTGTTCGAGCCGGAGGTGATGGAGATCGCCGCCGCCGTGCACGAGGCCGGGGCGTTCTTCTACTGCGATGGCGCCAACTTCAATGCCATCATGGGCGTGGTGCGGCCGGGCGATCTCGGCATCGACGCCATGCACATCAACCTGCACAAGACCTTTTCCACCCCGCATGGCGGTGGCGGTCCGGGCGCCGGTCCGGTGGTGCTGTCGGAAGCCCTGGCGCCGTTCGCGCCGGTGCCGTTCGTCCGCAAGGGGACCAGCGGGTCCGAGCTGGTCGAGCATGCCGAAGCCAAGCACCTCGGCCGTATCACCGCCTTCAACGGCCAGATGGGCATGTATGTGCGCGCGCTGACCTACATGCTGAGCCATGGCGGCGACGGGCTGGCGCAGGCGGCCAAGGACGCCGTGCTCAACGCCAACTACATCAAGGCCCGGCTCGAGCGCGTCTTTTCGGTACCGTTCCCCGGCCAGCCCTGCATGCACGAGGCGCTGTTCGATGACAGCTTCCTAGAGGGCACCGGCGTCTCGACGCTCGATTTCGCCAAGGCGCTGATCGACGAGGGCTTCCACCCGATGACCATGTACTTCCCGCTGGTGGTGCATGGCGCGATGCTGGTGGAGCCGACCGAGAGCGAGAGCAAGCAGACGCTGGACCGCTTCTGCGATGTGATGCTGGAACTGGCGGCGGATGCGAAATCCGGCAACAGCGCCCGCTTCACCAGCGCACCGCTGAACGCGCCGCGGCGGCGTCTCGACGAAACCCGTGCGGCACGTACACCGGTGCTGAAATGGGAACGCGCCGAGCCGCTGCCGCAGGCGGCGGAGTAGAGCTCAGGCCGAACGGGCGAGTGGCAACTCGGTGGGCGTAGTGGCGGCAGGTTTCGCCACCACATCGGCCGCGAACCGGCCGAGCAGGTCGTTGAAGATTTCCGGCTGATCCCAGAACGGCGCGTGGCCGGCGTCCGGAATGATATGGCAGACGTTGCCCCACAACGTGCGGTAGCGGAGGCCCGCGAGATAGCTCAGCCGGGCAACCGGTTCGCTGGCGCCGTTGACGATGGCGACCGGCACAGTGGCCTCTTCGACGGCCTGCTTCTGGTCGGCCACGTCGCCCTTCAAGAGGCTCCGTGACACGGCCGGACGCACCCGACCATCCGCGCGGCGGATCGCCTGCAGGAAGGTCGGATCGCCGGCGCCATGGTAGCACATCTCGTAGAAGCGCTGCGCCTCGCGCTCGCTGAAGTGCTCCTTGGCGGCGAGCAGCAGGTCGAGATTGGTCTGGAATGCCTTGAGCATGGCAATCGGACCGCGGCCGACCGGCGGCGCGCCGGCGATCATCAAGCCGGTGACGCCCGGATGGCGCGCCATCAGCTCGATGCCGACATGCCCGCCGAGCGACCAGCCGAACACCACGACGCGCTCGATGCCCTTGTGCGCGAGAACTTCGGCAACGGTGGTGGCCAGCGCGTCGACCCCATAGTCGGCAGCGGACTCGGCATCTCCGGACGCGCCATGACCCGGTAGATCGAGCGCGATCAGCCGATGCTGCTCGGCCAGTCGGCTGGAAAACTGCTTGCCGAACACCTTGCGCGAAGCGCCCGAGCCATGGATGAGCAACAGCGGCGGCCCGCGCCCGTCGCTTTCGCTGAGGCGGATCGACGCGGATCGGGTCTGCACCGTGCTGTGATAGATTGTCATCGCGAGGCCGTCATTCTGGATCGGCCCGACTCTGCCAGACACTCACTACGCGCCGGTCAACCCACACGGTGAAGCAACGGCAAAGCTGAAACGTCGCATTTTAGTGATGTTAAAGCGGCGCTGCGCAACTGCGACTTGTTTCAATACCAAACCCTACGTAGCGTGTTGGTGAGCCCGAATAGCGTCATACGGAGACTACCAATGGACCTGATCCTGGATTTGATCGTCAGCGGGGTGAGCCTGTCGGTGATCGCGCAGTACAGCTGGTCGCTGAAGGCGCATTTCAACTCTCCCAAGATGCCGACCGGCACCGTGGTGATCTCGGTGGTGGTGCTGGCGACCGCCGCGATCTACGTGGCGCTGCTGTGGATCGAAAGCCAGCCCTGGCTGGCGACACTGGTGGGCCTCGTGCTCGAGGGGCTGGCGCTGTGGCTGTTCTGGGCCGCGATCAAGGCGTCGCGCGCCGCGCGGCTGAAAATGGCCTTCGATGTGCAGAACCCGCACGCGCTGGTCACCGGCGGACCATACCGCTATCTCAGGCACCCGTTCTACACCTCCTACCTGATCTTCTGGGTCGGCTGGGCCATAGCCACCTGGTCGCTATGGTCGGTGCTGCCGCTGGTGGTGATCACGGTGATCTACGTGATGGCGGCGCTGGGCGAGGAGCGGAAGTTCTCGCGTACTGCGATGGCGGCTGATTA
>JBKJMF010000050.1:0-4892 GCA_046596525.1 Devosia sp.
TCGATCATCTACATTACCCACGACCTCGCCACCGCCTACTACATCTCCGATCGCGTCATCATCATGCAGAAGGGCAAGGTGATCGAGAGTGGCGACGCCCGAACGGTGCTCGAACACCCCACCCAGCCATACTCGATCGCCCTGAAGGGAGCGGTTCTGCCTCCAGACCCGGCAGAGGCTTCTGCCATCATCCGAAACCGGCAAGCCACTGCTGCGGCCGTGGCCTGATACCTGCGTGCTAGTCGGGCACGTAGCGCAGCTAAACCATTGAAATCACTGACATCGAAAAACAACGTGTTAGTTGCGTGCTAAGCCAAGCGAAGAAGGCCGGATTGTCATCCGGCCTTCTAAGTCATTGACTATCAATGTAAATTTGGTGGCGAAGCCCAGATTCGAACTGGGGACACGCGGATTATGATTCCGCTGCTCTAACCAACTGAGCTACTCCGCCCCAGGTGCAGGCGGTGTTGAGACCACCGACGGCGCTGGTAGCGCGGCGCCTTCTTAGGTTTGGTGGGGGTAGGTGTCAAGCGCTCCCGGGACTGACGATGTGGATGCGGGTGACGACGCCCTCCGGGCCAACATTGCCGCGCCAGACGATGCGGTCGGCGGCACGCTTCTCGCCGAAGCGTGGGGCGACCCAGCCGCCGGGGCCTGGGGCGTCGCCGCCGCGGGTGACAGCAATGGCGGGTGAGGGGAAGTGCAGGCTCAGCAAGGCCTCGTTCCCACGCCGGACATGGACGATATCGCCCTCGATACGGCTATCGAGATCGGGCGCCAGTTGGAACACCAGTTCGGCTTCTCCGGTTCCGCCAACAAGACGATCAGTAAGAGTGAAGCCGTCGGGCAGGGGAACAATATGGCGCTCGTGGGTCACGCCGAACTGCTTCACATAGCCGTCGTGTCTGGCGTGGAGCGGGCCGAGCAGCGTCGCGTTGGCCTTGTCGGACCAGTTGAAGGCGCCGGCGATGCGGCTCTGGTTGTGGCCGTAAAGGTTGAGCGTGTTGTGCGCCGGGGTGCCGCGGAACCAGTCGCGCCAGATGCCACCTGAGCCGTAGAGGTAGGTGCCCGGATCGACCAGCACCGGCCGGCCGTCGAGCGACAGGGTTATCGAAAGCGCATCGGCGTGGCCATGCGCGGCGATCGACAGATAGCCCAGCGGGCCGTGATCGAAGCTGAGGCTGGCGGTGCGGCCGGCCAGTTCTCCGTGCCACGTCGAGAGGCCACCGTCGGCGAAGGTGGTCAGCCTGGTGGGTGCTGCTGCTATCGCAACTGGGCTGCCGAAGAGCACGGCGCGCAAATTGCCTGGTGCCGCGGCTATTCCCGTTAGGCCAAGAAAACCGGCGATTGCAGATGCAATTGAGCGGGCATAGTCCGGCTCGTCTCCGCCAAGCGTCAGCACGCGGCCTTCGTCGCCGTCGCCCAGTGCCGGCGTGGGTGTGCCGAGGGCAGTGACGAAGCTGGCGAAGGCAGCGAGCCGCTGGTCTAAGCCAGCAGGGAAGGGGGCGCCTGCGGCACGCGCGGCGAAGGCGCAGAGCAGGGCCATCTCGACGGTGAAGGCGGCGTAGGTCGGGGTCTGTTCGGCGCCGGCGCCATCGGGGAGGATCTGGCGGTCGATCTCGGCGATGAGTGCGGCGCGCGCCGCCTGTGGCTCGGCGCCCTGCGCCAGGCCGATCAGGTACTCGCCGGCCAGTTCGGCGACGAGGTGATTGTTGGCCGACGAGAATTTCGACGGAAAGCGCGGCAGCCAGAAGGCGCTGGCGCTGAGGATTTCGCCGATCTTCCGGCGGGTCGCCTCGCTCAACTGGTCGCCGACAAGACTTGCCGCGACCAGCAGGCTGATGGCCCGCAGCGCCACCTCGATGCCTGAGGCCCAGCCGACGCCGCGGAACGGTGGATTGGCGGTATGCCAGCTAACCACAGCAGTCTCGATGGCGGCGAGGGCTGCCGGGTTGCCGTTCAGCAGTACTTCAGCCGCCAGCGGCACGAGGAACTGCAGCCGATTGATCTCCCAGACATACTTGATGTCGCCGCGACTGCCGTCATGGCGGAAGTCGATATCGAGCGCATAGGCTTCCGCGCCCGGCCAGGCGCCACCGGTCACCGGGTCGAAGCGCCAGAGTTCGGCGGGAAAGAGGTCCTGCGGATCGCGTTGCGGCCAGTCGCGGCCGAGCGCGGCGAAGCGTCCGGCAAGCGCGGCTGAAGCTGCGGCGGCGATCGCGTCGCGCGCGTCAGGTCCAGCCGAAAGAATGCGGTCGCGTAGCCCGGGCAGGGTGGGCAACGCGCCCCTCGCCGCATACTGCGCCCAGCCCTCGTGGCGGCCTTTCGAGGCACGCTTCTTCGCCACTTCGCCGAGGCGGTGGATGACCTCGGCCGGCTCCATACTGCGCAGTCGGTTGATGTACCAGCCGAGCCTCATCGGCGGCCCCTCGCGTTTGACGTCTGATACACCATAGGGGGCGATTTCGGTGCGCGGGAAACCTCGGTTTCGCGCCAAGCGGTTAACATGCGCCGCGAAGACCGGAGGGTGCGATGGCGGCGATCTGGCGGGCGACAATGCTCACCCTTGTAGCGTTTGCGGGAACCGCGCAGGCAGCGCCGTTGGCGCTGCAGCGCGGCGTCAACATCCACGAGTGGCTCAACTGGTCGCCGCTGGCTGCCGATGGCAGTTATCGCTGGCCGCCGTACCAACCGATCGCCGACTGGCTGGCGCAGGGGCGCTTGGCTAGTGACTGGCCGGCGACGGATCCGCTCGCTGACATCCGCGCCCTCGGCTTCGATTTCGTCCGCCTGTCGGTCGATCCCGGCCCGCTGCTGGCGACCGAGGGCGAACGGCGCCAGGAGGCGCTCGCCGTACTGGCCGATGCGGTCGTCAAGCTCAATGCGGCCGGCCTTAAGGTGGTGTTCGATCTCCACTCGGTGTCGCAGGTTCCGCAATTTGGCACCGACGTGATCAACGCGCCGGCCGCCTCAGCGGAGATCGCCGGATACGAAGCGATGGCCGCCGATGTCGCCCGCATGCTGCTCTCGTTCGGCACCGACAAGGTAGCGCTCGAGCCGTTCAACGAGCCGGCGCACTACCCTTGCGATGCTAGCGGCGACGAGGACTGGCAGACCATCATGGGCGCCACCGTGCAGGCGATCCGCGCGGTCAGCACCGAGCTCACCATCGTCGCCACTGGCGCCTGTGGCGGCAGCGTCACCGGGCTCACCGACCTGAAGCCGGATTTCGACGATCCGAACATCCTCTACAGCTTCCACATGTACGAGCCGCATTCCTTCACCCACCAGCGCTCCGATACCGACGGTGACTTCGCCTCCGGCCTCCCGTGGCCGGCGAGCGCCGGGACACCCGAGGCGGTGGTCGAGAGCCTGCGGGCGCACATGCAGGCGGCCGGGCTCGACGAGGCCACGCAGTCGCGCAATCTCGACGCGGTGCGCGGTTTCATCGACGAGTATTTCGCCGAGGACTGGGGCCCGGCGCAGCTTCAGGCGCGGATCGGCGAGGCCGTCGACTGGGCCGGGGCCAACGGCATCCCGGCGGAGCGGCTGTTCATGGGCGAGTTCGGCGCCATTCTGATGAGCGCGGATGGCCGGATGGGTGCCTTCAACGCCGATCGGCTGCGTTACCTCGAAGCGGCGCGCACCGCCGCCGAGGCGCACCAGATTCCGTGGGCGATCTGGGAGTACGCCAACCCCTATGGGATGAGCGTCATTGCGCCGAGCGGCCCTGCCGTGCCGGACCGCGAACTGCTCGAGGCCATCGGGCTCGCTCAGTAGAGCGAGATATCGAGCCGCTGATCGATGAAGGCGCGTTTGCCGGCACGGCCACCGGCGAGCTTGGTCACCCGCTCGACCGTAAAGGCGATCTTGCCGTGCGTGCGCTCGCCGAGCCCCTTGGCGACCCGCTGTGCGTCCTGCTCGGTACCATCGTCGGTCAGGATGTAGCGGATGATGCAGTGGCCGGGCCGGTCCTGGTAGAACTGGTATTCCTCGATGCCCTGGAAATAGCGTGGGCTCTCGGGTGTGAAGTCGATGGTCACCACGCGATAGCCGTCTGCCGCGATCAGGAAATCCGGCTTCCGCCGCGGGATCAGCCGCTCGACCCGCAGCCGCTGGCCGTTCTCGTTGGACGGCAGTTCGATCAGTGTCGCCCGGTCCTCGGTGTCGTAGCGGATGAACGGCATGCTGGTGGTGAGGAAGCCCGTGCCGACCAGCTGGCCCTCGCGGCCCGGCTCGGTCACCGGCTCGCCGGCTTCGTCCACCAGTTCGGCAAGGCCATAGAGCGGGTCGAAATCGTAGGTGCCCTGGTCGTCGATCTCGCGGGCGAACAGCACCTTCTCGCTGAGGCCGTAGAAGTTGGCGATCGGCACCGGCCCGAGCACTTCGGCGATGGTGCGACGCTGGTGCGGGTAGAGTGGCTCCGAGATCGGCAGGATGCCCTTCAGCTGCAGCTTGGGCCGGCGCCCGATGCGGACCATATGGCGGCACATCAGCTCGATCGCCGAGGGGTAACCGTAGAGGTACTGCAGCTTGTGGCGGTCGATCAGGTCGAGATAGCCGCGCACGTCGTCATGCGTCATCGGGAACACCGAGAGACGCAGTTCGCGTAGCGCCGGCTCCCATTCCGAAATGTACTGGCCCTTGGGGTCGAGGCCAAAGCCGCGCAGCACGATCTTGGACTGCTTCTCGTCAAAGCCGACCCGGCTCCAGTTGTCGTAGACGAAGGCCATCTCGCGGCCACTGCGGTCCCTGTCGAGATAGAACGAGAACGGCTTCTCGCCGTTCGAGCCACTGGTGTCGCCCTTGTCGGCCTCGGATTTCGGCACCGTTAGCGCGGCATCGCCAGCCAGGCGCAGTTCTTCCTTGCGCAGCACCGGCAGGCGGCGGAG
>JBKJMF010000075.1:0-3375 GCA_046596525.1 Devosia sp.
AAGCCCAGCATCAGGGTGAAGGGCAGCCCGATGCTGATGAGCCGCGACACCGAGAAATCTTCCATCACCATGGATGGACCGAAATCGCCGCGGAACACTCCACCGAGGTAGATGAAGTACTGCGTGATCAGCGGCTGATCGAGATTGTAGTGGGCCCTGAGGTTCTTCATCACGTCGGGCGGCAGCGCGCGCTCACCGTCGAACGGCCCGCCAGGCGCCAGCCTGAGGATGAAAAAGCAGACGGTAATCGTGATCAGGACGATCGGGATAGCCGTCAGCACGCGCCTGAGCGCATATCCGAACATGTTGTGTGTGACCTTTCCCGCCAGCCCGCGGGTAGCGCCGTAAGCCGGCGGCAAGATGCAATCTGGGACCGCGGGTGTTCGCCCGCGGCCCCTGTTGAGCCGGTTACTCCGACTTAGTCATCCAGCGGACACGATTGATGTCCTTGGCGTTGTCTTCGAAGCCCGTGATCTTGGGCGAGACAACGTTCTTGGACACGTACCAGTAGATCGGGATGGCCGCGAACGCGTCCATCGCATTGGCTTCGGCCTGGTGCAGCAGATCGGAGCGCTTCACCAGATCGAGTTCCTTCGAGGCCTGATCCATCAGGCCGTCGAATTCCGCGTTGGAGTAGCGGCCGTAGTTGTTGCCCCAGTTCATCACGCCTTCCTGCGTGGTGCCGGTCTTCAGCAGATCGAGCGTGTTGCTCGCATCCGAGTAGTCCATCAGCCAGCCGGCGCGGCCAACCTGGAAGTCACCGGCACGCAGCGCGTCGTAGTGCACGGCGGTCTCGGCGTTGAACAGTTCGACCTCGACGCCGATCTGCTTCCACATGTCGGTGATCGCCACGGCGATACGCTGGTGGTTCTCGTTGGTGTTGTAGCGCAGCTGCAGCTTCAGCGGCTTTTCCGGGGTGTAGCCGGCTTCCGCCATCAGCTTCTTGGCTTCTTCGACGCGCTGGTCATACGGCCACTCGGCCCAATCGGGTGAGTAGGGCGTGCCTTCGTAGTTGGCAGTGCCATTCGGCACCCAGCCATAGGCCGGCAGTTCGCCGGTGCCGAGCACGTCCGGCCCGATCACGTCACGCAGCACGGCGAGCGACAGCGCCTTGCGGATATTGACGTTGTCCAGGGGCGGCTTGGACTGGTTCAGCACGTAGTAATAGATGCCGAGGAAGGGCGCCACGTGTGCCTGGCCGGGATAGTTGTCCTGCAGGAACTTGTACTGGTCGGCCGGGAAGTCGGTGAGAATGTCGAGCTCGCCGGCGCGGTAGCGGTTCAGCGCCGCGGACAGGTCCTCGGTGTTATCCCACTTCACTTCGTCGATCTTCAGGTTGTCCTTGCCGTAGTAGGTGTCGGACTTGACGCCGCGCAGGTACGAGCCGGGAACCCACTCGACCAGCTTGTAAGGGCCGTTGCCGACGATGTTCTCAGGCTGCGTCCACTGGTCGCCGAACTTCTCGATGATGTCCTTGCGGATCGGGAAGCCGGTATAGTGGGTCAGCGCCTGGAGAAAGAACGGGGTCGAGGCTTCGAGGGTGATCTCGAGCGTCTTGTCATCGATGGCCTTGACGCCGAGCTGGCTGAAATCGGTGATTTCAGCGGCATTGATCTTCGAGGCATTCTTGATCGGGAACTGCAGGTAGGCGTACTCGGCCGCAGTCTTGGGATCGAACAGGCGCTGGAACGCGTCCACCCAGTTCTGCGCCGTCACCGGCACGCCGTCCGACCAGTTTGCGTCGGCGCGTATCTTGAAGGTGTAGACGAGGCCATCGGGGGAGGTGGTCCAGGACTCGGCCTGGCCGGCAATGGCGTTGGCCTGAATGTCCTCGGCGACGAGGCCTTCATAGAGCTCGCCGACAATCCGGTTCTCCCAGTCACCGGAGGCCTTGTGCGGGTCGAGCGAGCCGGGCTCGCTGCCATTACCCAGATTGAGCGTCACGGCCAAAGCCGCGCTCGACATCATCAGCGCTAACGCGCCGGCGGTTGTGACCGCTTTGAGGACCTGTGTTATTTTCATTGTTGTCCCATCTCCATGAAAGACATTTCCTGACGGGCACGGCGATTAGCATGCCATGCCTCTTTTTAGCCGGACTGGTCGGAACCGCCCGATTGGGTACGGACCCTAGGGCATCAGGTTTTCGCTGACAAGCGGGACCTTGACGTAAGCGTCAAGGGTTGTGCGGGATGGGGGAAACTATAGTTGGCTGTGGATATTCTGGGGCCGGCGCGCGCCCGGGCATGCAGGCTGCGAGCGAACCGCGCGACACCTAGGGGTATCGTTGGCGCGTGTGAACGACGCGAACAACCTCGATATGCTCATCGGCCACTTTGTAGATCACAACGTAGTTGACGTGGACCACGATCTCGCGTGTCCCCGACACTCGACCGGCGCGAAACAGATATGGATGCTCGAGTACAGGGACGATCATCTCGTCGATGCGCGCCCTGAGCTTGCCAGCTGCGGTTTGATCCTCTGTCGCGATGTAGTCGAGTATGCGCCGAAGGCTCTCTCTCGCCCGATCGGACCAGAGAAGCCGCAGCGCCATCAGCTGGCCTTGCGCTTACGCGCCGCAGCTTTGGCGATGACCTCGTCCATCTCGGCCATGACAGCGTCGTGGGGGGTGAGATTCCCCGGATTGTCGAGGGCATCCTGAACCTGCTCGCGGAACCACCGATCATAGGCCGCAGCATCTTCTGTCGTTTCGAACTCCGAAACGATCGGATCCAACTTCTTGCTTTCGGTCATACTCGTGCTCCGTTGTGCTGCCCGAGATATCGCCTCGCGGGTCCGCCGCATCACCTCGTCATGCGGGATGGACTCGCCGGGATCGTCTAGCGACGCCTGAACCTTGGCCCGGAACCAGCGATCATACGCCGCCGCTTGCTCTTCGGTCTCGAACTCGGAGACGATCGGATCGAGCTTCTTGCCTTCGGCCATCGGCCAACTCCGCTATTGCCCCTGCAATATAGGACAGAAGTCCGCGTCTGTCATGCCGCGCGCTCCACCAGCGCGGTGACGCCCATGCCGCCGGCGGTGCAGACGGAGATGAGGGCGCGCTGTTTTTCGGTGGTGTGGAGAAGCTTCGCCGTGAGGCCGAGGATGCGGGCGCCGGTGGCGGCGAAGGGGTGGCCGTAGGCGAGGCTCGAGCCTTTGGTGTTGATCTTGTCCGGGTCGATCTCGCCCAGCGGGGTCTCGCGGCCTAGGACATTGCGGTTGTAATCCGGGTCGCGCCAGGCCTTGAGGGTGGCGAGCACCTGCGCGGCGAAGGCCTCGTGGATCTCGAACAGGTCGATATCGGCAAAGGTCAGGTTAGAGCGGCGCAGCATCTCCGAGGCGGCGATGGTCGGGGCCATCAGCAGGCCCTCGCCA
>JBKJMF010000207.1:0-2675 GCA_046596525.1 Devosia sp.
TCAAATCACCAAAATCGGCGACCCAGTCGGCACCCGCTCATACAAATCGATTACGTCCTGGTTGAGCAACCGCACACAGCCCGACGATACCGCCTTGCCGATCGAATTCGCGTCCGGATTGCCGTGCAGCCGATAGATCGTGTCCTTGCCGTCCTGGAAAATGTACAGCGCCCGCGCCCCCAGTGGGTTCTCGAACCCCGGCGCCATGCCATGGCGATACTGCTCGAGTTCCGGCTGCCGTGCGATCATCTCCGACGGCGGCGTCCAGGTCGGCCACTCGCGCTTGTAGCCGACATAGGCGCGCCCCGACCACGCGAAGCCGTCGCGCCCAATGCCGACGCCGTAGCGCATCGCCTTGCCACCTTCGAGCACCGCATAGAGGAAGCGTGTCGAGGTATCGACCACCACCGTACCCGGCCGCTCGCCGGTCGGATCGTCGACCACCTGGCGCCAGAACTGCGGCTCGACCAGGTCGATGCGCGCCGCCGGGATCGGGAAGCGCTCGTTCGGCAGCGCCGCGTAGGTCGCCAGCACGTCGGCTGGGATCCGCTTGGTTTCGGCGTCGAGCCGAGGGCTGCCGGAGGTGGCGCAACCGGCGAGAGCGAGGGCCGCAAAGCTCGCCGCCCCCGCGAGCAGCGCCCGGCGGCCGATAATCAGTTCAGTCATGGAAAATGTCTCGTCTGGCGGCCGCAAGCAGCCGCGTTATCAGGAAATGGCGATGTCGGCGGGACTTAGCCCAGTCGCGGCGGCGGCAGTTCCGCCAGCGGCGCGCGGCCCTGCCGCATCGGCTGGTCCGCAAGCCCCCGGGCCCATTGCGCCGAAGTCGCGCGCGGCACCTCGACCTCCGCCCGCTTGCCCAAATCCGGCTGCGCCGGCATCACCCGCTTGCCGCCCTGCATCTCGCAAGGGTTCGGCAGATGCGCGGCACCGCCATCATTGCTGGCCGTCACCACCGGCAAGCCGTCATACGCAATGCAAACCCCGGCCGCGAAGCTGGGGCTCAACAGCGCAAGCAGCGCGACGCAGAGCGTCAAAAAGGTGGTGAACCGATGCATGCCGCCCCGATAGCCCTCCAAATAAGGCGGGCCAAGGGCCCCTCACGCCCGCGTGTTGGGTACCGGCGGGTTCGGGAGGGTGATGGTGCAAATCGGCAACAGCCGGCTTGCACCACAGGTTCGTGAGATCAGAACGTGCCCTTGAGGCCGCCGGTAATGCTGGCCGCGAACAGGTCGCCGCCGCCGCCGTTGACGGCAGTGCCGATCGGCGCGCCGGTGACCCGGTCATAGTAGTCTTCATCGCCACGACCGGTGAATATCTTCTCCGCCTTGCCGGCGATGAAGAGATCCATCCCGTCCGCCACCTCGTAACCGACGGACGCGCCAACTGACAGCAACGGCGCCGAGCCGAGCCTGTCGATGAAGTGATTTGGCGCCGGGGTTAGAAAGTGAACGTCGTCGGCGGTTCCGAAGAGCGTGAAGCCCGCTTGCGCCGAAGCCCCCAGCGTCCACTGTCCCTCGACCAGTTCGGCGTCGAGGCCAGCCACCAGCGCCGGAAAGCTCTGGCGGTAGGTGATGCCCTTCACGCTATCGGCCAAGCTGAAGACGTCGTTGCGGAAGCCGCCGCTGCTGTAAACGAAATCGCCGCCATGAGCGGTCCACTGCACATCGGTATACTTGAAGCCGCCGTTCAGATTGACGGTCAGGCCGTCGCTCACTGAGAAATCGTGGCCGAGCAGGATCGAGCCGTTGAAGTACCAGTCGAGGTCCGTGGCGTCATGCTGCGACCGATGCGACCAGTCGTCATCGCCGAAGCCGGTGGCCCAAGGCGCAATCCAGTCATAGTCCTCCATGTAGCTGTCGCCGGCGATGGCCACCTGCGCGTCGACCGCGAGGGTCCAGCCCTCCGGCAGCGCCACACCGAGCCCTGCGGTCAGCATTGGCGCCGTGCTCTGCCAGATCAGATGGCTCAGCCGGTTGTCGGTCGTCGAATTCCGGTAGACGAGTTCGTTCGCCTCGAGCGACACGATCCCGATTCCGCCCGACAGCGTAACGATCCCCTGCTCGTCGACGACCAGCGTCTCCTCGGCACCGAGATCGGCCGCCATGGCGGGCAGCGCCACGCCCAGCGACAACGCAAGCGCCAGCCCCCGCAACCCATTGCGAGTATTCATTTGTAAGCCCCCTGAAAATCCAGAACCCGACCCACGAAGTCGGAGTTGAAATGCGTTAATCGTCCTTCTGGTCGATCTACTGCCGAACCAGCGCCAACCTGACAAATTATACTTAACGCCGTACTAACGCCGCCTCGCTCCCAAGATGTTTGCCGAATCCTAACCCCCCGCGCCGCATGCTCGCCGCATGTCCCACGCCCTCCTCACCGACGCCGCCATCGCCACCCACATCGCCAACTGGCAGCGCGACCTTGGCGCCGTCCGCCGCCTCGCACCGCTGACGCTCGAGGCCTACCTCCGCGACCTCGGCCAGTTCGCGACGTTCCTCTCGGCCCATACCGGCGGCGAAGTCACGCTGCGGACGCTGAAGGAACTCCGCGCCGCCGATATCCGCGCTTTCCTCGCCGCCCGCCGCAACGACAGCCTCGGCTCCCGCTCGCTGGCCCGGGCGCTGAGCGCCATCAAGAGCTTCTTCGGCTTCCTCGAGCGCGAGGGCGTCCTCGCC
>JBKJMF010000297.1:0-2626 GCA_046596525.1 Devosia sp.
CGGCAACTCGGCGATGCTCTACGCCGCGCGGGCGCCGTTCCACTACGAGCCCGAGATCATCCTGCTGACGTTCGCGGCGCTGTACATCTTCTCGATCGTCATGCTCGTGCTACTGCCTCGCGCCGGTCGCGCAGCGCGCATCGTGGAGGTCGCGCCCGCTACTGGCCTGCTGATGGTTGCGGCGTTGGCGGGCTTTGCCGTGACCGTGGCGCTCAGCGGGGACCTCGGAAACCTCCTGGCGCCGCGGTACGACAAGCAGGCGGATCAGATTTCACCACTGGTGGCGGCCGGTCAGGGCGTGCTGATTGCCAGCACGGCGATGATGACGGCGGCGTTTGCGGGTGCCCGGAGGCGCAGCGCCGCGGACGTGTTCTGGTTGCTGTGCTGCCTGTCGCTGCTGGCGGTCGCCTTCAATCCGCTGAACACCTCGAGGTTTGGGCTGGTTGGCGCCTGGCTGCCCATCGCGCTCATTCTTGTCCCGGCAATCCGGAAGCCGGTGGTGTTCGCGGCCATTACCCTGTTTTCGATCGTCGCAGTGATGCCGGTGCTCAGCGTCACGACGCGCTTCGGGTGGGATGTCGATCGGGTAATCAACTCCAGGGAGCGCGGTTCGCTCGGTGAGATCCCGTACATCGACACCTTCGATACGCTGCTGCACGGGGTTTACTTCGCGCACCAATTCGGGATGCAGTTCGGGGCGAAGATCCTGTCGATCATCCTGTGCTTCGTGCCGCGGAGCTGGTGGGCAGAGAAGCCCAGCGTCAGCGGGCTCGATATCGGCAACCAGCTATACGTGCAGGGCTTGGTGGGGACCCCGAACCTGTCGATGCCGATTGTCGGCGACTTCTACATGGATTTCGGGCTCTGCGGCGTGGTGTTCGGGGCCGTGGCTGTCGCCCTGGCATTTCGCGCCCTACTGCGGGCGCAGCCGGCGGTCGCGGGATATCCGGTCTACGGCTACCTGCTGATTGCGGCCCTGCCTATCGTGGTGCGCGGTGCGGTCGGGGCGGTGATCCTGTTGCCCGCCTGCACGATCCTGGCTTGCGTGCTGCTGTCGGCGCTCTCGCGGCGGCAGGCGCGGGCATTGACGGAGCGGGTGGCCGCGTGACGAACGATTCGGAAATCCTCGTCGGGCCGGGCGCCGGCATTGCGGCGGGCGGGCCGAGCTTCGCGCTGCGGCACCGGCTGTTCCGGGCGGCCTGGCTGTTGAGTTGGACGCTGCTCGCGGCCTGGACGCCGCCGCCATTGCACCGGTGGCGACGGTTGGTGCTCATGGCGTTCGGGGCGACGATGCATCCCACCGCCAAAGTCTATGGCAGTGCGCGGGTGTGGTATCCGCCGAACCTGCGCATGCAGGCGCAGGCAGTGTTGGGGCCGCGTTCGACCTGCTATTGCGTGGCATCGGTGGTCCTCGACGAAGGCGCCATCGTCTCGCAGGGGGCGCATCTCTGCGCCGCCACGCATGCCGTCGATGAGCCGAGCTTCCAGTTGGTCGCCAAGCCGATCGTCATCGGCAAGGGCGTCTGGATCGCGGCCGAGGCATTTGTCGGGCCCGGCGTTACGGCGAAGGACGGCTCAGTGCTCGGGGCGCGCGGTGTGGCGTTCGGGGATCTCGAACCCCACACCATCTATGTCGGCAATCCCGCCCGCCCGCTTCGTGCGCGCGGGCTCTAGGGTACCGCTGGCTTCACCAGCCCATGACGTCGTTGGCCGCCTTGAACGCTGCCGCGACGATGGCACAGCCGGCGTCGTTGGGATGGATGGCGTCGGCCCGCAGCGAGCGCGGCGTCCAGCCGTTGGCGATGTCGCCCAGATCTTCGGGCGATCCGTCATTCTCGTCCTTCAGCGCCTGCAGCACGTCGACGAAGCGCGCGTCATGGGTGGTCGCGAGCGTGGCGTTGGCTGCCTCGATGCCAGCCACCGTCGCAGGATTGTCGGACGCGGCAGTCAAGATCGAGCCGACCAGGTAGCGCGGGTGATTGAGGTAGGCGACGGCCGCCGCGATATCACCGGCGACGGTGAACCCGGAGTGCGCACCATTCCGGCCAAGCCACAGCCAGGTCGTTCTGAGACGCAGGTTGCGTCCCAGATCGGTGATGAAGGGAGTGTTCGCCGGGCAGGCAACCGCCGCGCCGGCCGAGGTGCGGGTGAATGTCCAGTTGCCCGATGCATCGGTCGAGATGGTGCCGTGAATGCCGGCGAGCGTTCCAGCGAGGCCGCCGGTGAAGCTTCCCGCGTCATACAGTACGTTGACGTTTTTGGCGGTGACGGCGACGCCGCCTGAAGTGGGAATTTGGTCGCTTGTCACCGTGACCAGGATGGGTCGCGCGTTCATGCGGGCGGCGATCTGGGTGGACGTCTGGCTGCCGACGCCGCGGTTGCTGACGGCTCGATCGAGAGAGAAAAGGCTTGCCGCGACGACCGGATAGCTGGTCGAGGCGCCCGAAGCTCCTGTGCTGGCGGTGAGGCTATCGCCCCAGGCAACGATGAGGTCGCCGATGGTTGCGGCAGAGAGGTTCTCGACCTCCTCCGTGGTCCGGGTTGTCGCAAACAGAGTTACCCGGCCAATGGCGCCACCCCAGTCATTGGAGGTCGTCTGCCCGCGGCCGATCCGCATCTGCGCGGC
>JBKJMF010000489.1:0-13826 GCA_046596525.1 Devosia sp.
ATCCGCGGGTCGAACATCCCCAGATCGATCACGCAATCCTCCGCCTTGGGGTAGGCGAGGGTGACATCGATCCGCGTCGTCCCGTCGGGGACGCTGACCGGAATGTAGAAATACGGGTCCCGCGCTTGATCGGCCGGGGTGATCGAAACCCGGATCAGCTGCGTCACAGCGGCCTCTCCCCATCCGCCGCAATCCGCTTCCCCTCCGCATCGAACAACGTCGCATGCGCCCCGTCGAACGTGAACGCCACGTTCTCGCTCGTCTCCACCACATCGTCGGTGAAAATCCGCGCCGTCACCCGCCCGCCGTCCTGGCGCTCGAACGTCACCAGCTTCTCCGGCCCCATATTCTCGTTGGCGAACAGCTTGCCGCTGACCATGTTCACGTCGTTGATCGTGCCCATCGACAGGTGCTCCGGCCGCACCCCCAGCGTCACCCCCGCGCCCTTGCCGAGCGCCGCTCTGATCCCCTGCGACAACGGCACATCGCGCACCAGCACCCCATGCGCGCGCAACGTCAGCGCCTCGCCCTCGATCGTCCCCTCGACCGGGATCATGTTCATCGGCGGGTTGCCGACGAAGTTCGCGACGAACGTCGTCGCCGGCCGCCGATAGATCTCGATCGGCGGCGCGAACTGCACGATCCGCCCGCGATCCATCACCGCAATCCGCGTCGCCAGCGCCATGGCTTCCGCCTGGTCGTGTGTCACATAGACCGCCGTCATCCCCATGTCGCGCTGCAGGTGGTTGAGGAAGCCGCGCGCCTCCAGCCGTAGCTTGGCGTCGAGGTTCGAGAGCGGCTCGTCGAACAGGTACACCCGGCTCGGATAGACCAGCGCCCGCGCCAGCGAGGTGCGCTGCTGCTGCCCGCCCGAAATCTGGCTCGGCAGCCGCTGTAAGAGCTCGCCGATCTTCAGCACATCGGCCACTTCCTTGGCCCGCGCATGCCGCTTCTCGACGCTCTCGCCGCGCACCTTCAAGGGGTACGCGATGTTGTCGGCGAGGTTCATGTGCGGGTAGAGCGCATAATCCTGGAACACCATCGAGATCTGGCGGTCCTTCGGGTGGAGATGCGTCACATCATCCGGCCCGATCATGATCTTGCCCGAGCTCGGCGTTTCGAGCCCGGCGATCATGCGCAAGCTCGTGGTCTTGCCGCAGCCCGATGGGCCGAGCAGGCAGATGAACTCGCCATCCGCGACCTTGAAACTGATATCCTGTACGGCAGAAAAACTGCCGAAGGTCTTGGTGACGTTCTGGAATTCGACCGAGGCCATTATGCTTTGATTCCACCGAAAAAGCGGAAGCCGAACTTCCAGCTGACGAAGAGATAGAGGGCGACGACGGGCAAGGAGTAGATCAGCGAAAACGCCGCAAGCAGCGTCACGATCGGCGTCCCCGCCTCAGAGTAGAACGAATAGATGGCGACCGAAGCGGGCATCAGGTCGTCTGTGCGCAGCAGGATGAAGGGGATCAGGAACGAGCCCCAGATGTTGACGAACGCCCACACCACCACGACCACGATGCCGGGCCGGATCACCGGCAGCGCCACATCGAAGAACGCCTGCACCGGCGACGCCCCGGCCACCATCGCGCTCTCTTCGTAGGTCTTGGGGATGCCGTCGATGAAGTCGCGGAGGATGAACATTGCCGTCGGCAGCAGCCCACCGGCGAACACGAGAATGACAGCGATATGCGTGTCCATCAGCCCGACCGACGAGACGATGAGGAAGATCGGCACCATCGCCGCCGTCCCCGACACCACCGAGGAAAACAGCAACAGCACGTAAGTGACGGCGCCCTTGCCCGGCAGCGATGACCGGGACAGAGCATACGCCGCCAGCGTCGCCGCCGCCGCGACGAGGATCACCCCGCCGACGCTCTGGATTAGGCTGTTGAGCAGCCCGCGCATGGCGAAGCCATTGCCAAACACCGTCATGAAGTTCTGCAGCGTCCACGGGTCGGGGATCGCGATGCCCAGTTCGGCCCGTGCGTTGAACGGCGCGAAGATGAACCAGATCAGCGGCAGCGCGAACAGGATGCCGATGATCGCGGCCAGCGCGGAAAAGCCGATCCGGGCCAGCAGTTGCGGAAAACTCAGCCTCATTCCTGCACCGCCTTGGCTTTCTTCCTGCCGAACGACAGGTAAATCAGCGCGAAAACCAGATTGATCAGCATGATGATCACGCCCACCGCCGCGCCCTTGCCGAAGTCGAACTCACGGAAGGCGATGCGGTAGTTGTAGATCGACAGCAGCTCGGTTCTGTAGCTCGGCCCGCCATTTGTGAGGATGAACGGCGTGAACACGTTGAACGTCCACATGGTGATGAGGATCAGGTCGGTGACCACATGCCCGCGGATCAGCGGCAGCCCGATATCCCTGAACTTCTGCCAACTCGAGGCGCCGGCAACATCCGCCGCCTGGAAGTAGCTCGGCGGGATCGACGCGAACGCCGAGTTGAACAGCATCATCGAGAACGCCGCGCCGCGCCACGTGTTGAAGATCACGATCACCCAGAACGGCTGCTGCAGCAGGAAGTCGCCGCGCGGCAGCCCGATGCTCGTGAGGATCGAGTTCAGCGTACCATTGTCGTAGTCTAGGAACGCGAACCACGCGAAGCCGATCACCACCTCCGGCAAAATCCACGCCGCGATCACCGAGGCCTCGACGATGCGCTTCAGGGCAGGGGGGATGGTTTGCATCAGCCACGCCAGCAGCAGCCCGAGCAGCGCCTGCCCAACCAGCGCCGACAACAGCACGAACTGCGTCGTCAGGATCAGCGAGAAGCCGAACTGCCCGCGCGTGAAGAATGTCGCCGGGTCGAACAGCTGCAGATAATTGCCCAACCCGACGAACTCGGGGCTGAGCGCGGTCTTTCCCAGCAGCGTCCGGTTGGTGAAGGAAACAAAGATCACCCAGAAGAAGGGCAGCAGCACGAACACGCCCACCAACGCCGCCGCCGGCGACAGGAACAGCGCCCCGGCGCGATGCGAGAGCAGGGAGAAGTTCTTCTTTTTCATGACGATAGGCCGGAGCGTGCGGCCACCCCCACCCTCATTCCCTCCCCACAAGGGGGAGGGAGGCGCAAGAGCTGCAACTGCCGTGCGCGCTGAACTATCAGTCGTCTCCCTCCCCCTTGTGGGGAGGGATCAAGGGTGGGGGTGGCCACAGCCTCGATGTTCCAGACGCTCGCCAGCGGCTTCATCTCTTCAAGCAATGTGACAAACCCCAACCAAAAATGGTGCCTCCCCGGTCGCAGACAGTGAGCCGGGGAGGCGTTCCCAGGAGCGTCCGGCTCAGGGAGGGCCGAACGTGGGAGGACAGGTAAACGGGTCGCGCTGCCACGCGACCCGGAAAACGTCAGAGCTTCGAGACCGTGTTCTCTTCGCCGACGATCGCGATCACTGCCGCCTTGTAAGCAGCCATCGCATCAGCCGGGCTGGCTTCGCCCGAAACCACGCTCTCGGTCATGCGCTGGATCTCGGCCGAGACCTTGTTGTAGTTCGGGTCGTTCGGCCGGGCAGTGGTGATCGGCAGCAGCGATTCCTGCGTCTTCTGCAGGTACACGTTGTTCGGCGTCGCCACGTCGTCGCGGATGCGGCGCGCTTCACGGAAGCCCTGGAACGCGGTCAGCGATTCCTGGCTGTTCATGTAGCTGAGCAGCGCCCAGGCTTCCGCCGGATTCTTGGTCGCCGGGTTGAGCACGAAGCCCGTACCGCCCGAGACAGTCACGAAGTCCTGCCCGCGAAAACCCTTGCCCGGCTCCTGCGCCGGCATCGAGGCCCAGGTGACTTCCGCATCGCGGTTATCGAGCCCGAATTCCGCGCCCGGCGCCATCACCGAGTTGAAGAACCAGTCGCCCTCGACCAGCAGCGCCGTCTTGCCGTCGCGGAAGTTGGTGAAGGTGCGGTTGCGCCCGTCACCGAGGAGCTGCGCGCGCTGGTCGCCCAGCTGCTCGTCGACATAAATGGTCTTGTAGAGGTTGAGGGTATCGAGGATGCCCTGGCTCGAAACGATGTACTTGCCGCTCTCATCGACGACGCTTTCGCCCGTCCCGAGGATCGCCATGTAGTAGCCCTGCATGGTGGTGGCTTCGCCCATGTTCACGCCGGCATTGAGCTGCAGCGGGAACGAGTCCGGGTTGGCCTTCTTGATGGCGCGGGCGGCGTCGAGCAGTTCGGCCCACGATTTGGGCTGGAACGTATCGGCATCGAGCCCGGCCGACTTCAGCAGTTCCTTGCGCACGAAGATGGCGCGCACGTCGGTGCCGAGCGCCAGGCCATAGGCCTTGCCCTGGTAGCTCATCAGCGACTTGGCGCCTTCCGAGATGTGGCTCCAGCCTTCCCAGTTGTTCACGTCCGCGCCGGCCACTTCGTCGAGCGGCTTCAGCAGCCCGCCTTCTACGAACGAGGGGATCAGGAAGCCGTCGAACGCCGCGACGTCGGCGCCGGCGCCGGTCGAGAAGTCGAGCGCCAACTGCTGAGTCATCTGCTCGTCCTTGCCGCCGAACTCGTTCAGCGACACGGTGACGTCCTTGCCCTCGGCCTTCATCTTCTCGGTGAAGGTCGGGATCACGCTTTCCTTGATCCAGGTCGCGGTCTCGCTGTTCACGCCGCCGACGACGCAGCGGCAGATCACCGTCAGGTCCACGGCGAAGGCCGGGGTGATCATGGTGGTGGCAGTTGCAAGGCCCAGATACAGGGCGCGCAGACGATTGCTCATCGCTAAAAATCCTCCCTTGGTGGCGCCGCATTACGGGCGCCGAATTGGCGACAGCGACGGTCCAAAATCCCCCGTCGCAGCTCACGACCTCAGAATGAACACGCTTTCATTCATCGTCAAGCCGTAGAATGCTTGTTGCGAATGACAGAGCGATGACACCTGAATAGAACGTTTGTTCTAAGTCGGATCGTCATCGGTCATTGTTCCGTAACACCAGGGATTTAGGCTGTTTGGTCACCGGATCGGCTTGACAGCCAGCTCCGCCAGACGGCAGAACCGTTTTGCACACGATTTCATTTTAGGGCAGTAGGGCAGACCTTTTGAGCGACCCGGCCACCAGAAACCGCAGCCGCGCCACCGCCGATATGGTGGCCCGAACCGCCAATGTTTCGCGCGTCGCCGTCAGCCGTGCCTTCAACCCGCACGCCTCGATCAAGCCCGAGAAACGCGACCTCATCCTGAAGGTTGCGCAGGAGCTGAATTACACCCCGGATATGGCCGCCCGCTCCATGGTGACCGGCCGCTCGCACCTCGTCGGCATCATCGTGCCGGATATCTCGGGCCCCTGGGAAAGCCAGGAACTCGACGCCATGACCACGGCGCTGCAGGCCGAAGGTTTCGCCACCCTGCTGTTCCGCACGCGCGATGACCTGTCACTCGACGAAACGCTGCTGACCTACATGAAGGGCTTCAACCCGGATTCGGTCATCGCCTACGCCGAGAACGTCCGCCCGACTACGCTCGCCCGCGTACTCGATCGCGCCGTGCCGATCTACGTCGCCTATCCGGACGAGGAGGGCGGCGAAGCCGAAGCCGCGCCACTGTTCGACCGGCTCGACGTGCTGCAGCGCGAAGGCATCGAGCAGGCCGTCGCCCTCATGCAGGGCTATGGTGCCAGGAAGTTCGCCTTCCTCGCCGGCAAGACCGCCTCGCTCGCCACCGCATCGCGCGAGCGCATGGTCCGCAAGGTCCTCGCCGAGCGTGGCCTGTCGCCGCCCATCCGCATCCAGGGCGACTACACCTACGACACCGCCTATCGCGAGACGATCAACCAGTTCCGCGTCGGCGAGCCGGTCGATGCCATCTTCGCCGCCAACGACGTCGGCGCGTTCGGCGCCATCGACGCGTTGCGCCACGAACTCGGCCTGCGCGTCCCGCAGGACGTCAAGGTCGTGGGCTTCGACGACATCCACCAGTCGCACTGGAAGAGCTACAACCTCACCACCGTGCACCTCGACCTGCCCGAGCGCACCCAGGCCCTGCTGCGCCTGATCCTCCGCCGTTTGAAGAACCCCACCTCACCCTCGCTCACCGAAACCGTGTCGACCCGCCTCGTCGTCCGCGGCACGGTGGGCTGATCCGCGCGTGCTATGACGAAAAAGATCCACCTGGTCTTCAAGACCCACCTCGACATCGGCTTCACCGATCATGCCGCCAAGGTGCGCGCCCAGTATCACGAGCGCTTCATCCCGCACGCGATCGACACCGGCGAGCATTTCTTCGCCGAGGACCCGGCCAACCCGAAATTCATCTGGACCACCGGCGCCTGGCTGATCTGGGATCACCTCAACTCGCAGTCACCCGAGCGCGTGCAGCGCCTCGAGCGCGCCATCGATCGCGGCCTCATCCGCTGGCACGCGCTGCCATTCACCACCCATTCCGAGCTGATGTCGCCTGCCGTGTTCCGCGCCGGTCTCAGCTACAGCCAGGAGCTCGACAAGCGCTTCGGCAAGACCACCATCGCGTCGAAGATGACCGACGTCCCCGGCCACACCATCGGCATCGTGCCGCTGCTCGCCGAGGCCGGCGTCACGTTCCTGCACCTCGGCGTGAACACCGCCTCACCGCCGCCCGAGGTCCCCGAATTGTTCCGCTGGCGCGCTCCGGATGGCGCCGAGATCGTCGTGCTTTACCAAAAATCCTACGGCGAAACCTCATTCCCCCCGGGCTTCGACGAGGGATTGGGCTTTGCCCACACCAACGACAACATGGGCCCGCAAAGCGTCCCGCAAACCGCCGAAGCCTGGCGCGAACTGCAGGGCCACTACCCCGACGCCGAAATCGTCGCCTCGACCCTCGATGCCTACGGCGAAATCCTCTGGGCCCGCCGCGAGGAATTTCCCATCGTCGACCTCGAACTCGCCGATAGCTGGATCTACGGCGCCGGCACCGACCCCGACAAGATCAAGCGCTTCCTCCACCTGCAGCGCCTCTACGACCGCTTCGCTGAGGGCGAACTCACCCCCAGCCGCCTCGCCTTCGGCCGCGGCCTCACCATGGTCGCCGAACACACCTGGGGGGTCGACATCAAGTCCTACCTGCGCGACGACAACGCCTGGGACCGCCCCGCCTTCGAAGCCGCCCGGACCACCGACCACCGCTTCCAGTACTCCGAAGCCTCATGGGCCGAGCAGCGTACCTATCTCGACGCCGCCGTCGCCGAACTCGACCCCGCCGACCGCGCCCTCGCCGAAGCCCCCGAGGACCCAAGCATCGAAGGCAGCGGCTGGTTCGTCGAAACCGACCCCGCCACTGGCGACGTCATCCTCATCCGCTCCCCCGCTGGCGTCGAACTGCGCGGCGAGAACAACAGCCTCCTCGGCTACCGCTACGAGAGCTACGACGCAGCCGACATCGCCGCCCACATGGATACCCATCTGACCCAGCGCCCCGAATGGGCCATCCTCGACCACGCCAAGCCCGGCCTCGATCGCGCCGCCACCGCCCGCTCAGCGAGCTTCGCCCCCAACGGCCAGCTCGAACTCGATCCCGCTGCCCACGCTACCCTTGGCGCCCCGGCCCGCGTCGTCTACCGTTTCCGCGCCCTCGACGACCGCCACCTCGAGATCACAGTCGAACTCATCGACAAGCCCGCCAACCGCATGCCGGAAGCCAGCTTCGTCACCTTCACGCCAGCTGGTTCGCACGATTGGCAGTTCCTCAAAACCGGTCAATGGCTCAACGCCAGCCACGTCGCCTCGAAAGGCGGCGGTCAGCTGCAAGCCGTCGCCGCCGTCCGCACCGCCGGCCTCGAACTCCGCCCCCTCGACACGCCGCTGGTCGCCCCCACCGCGACAACGTTCATGCCCTTCAACCCCAGCCCCCCGGATTTCTCCGCCGGCCTCCGCTTCAACCTCCACAACAACAAATGGGGCACCAATTTCCCCATGTGGTGGGGCGCGAAGAGCTTCACCGCGAGGTTCGTGCTGGAGCTCTAACGACGGGAGATTCCCAGAAACACCGCGATCGCGCGGCTAGTTAGATCGAGTTCCTCCGACGACAGCACGCCGATGCGGGCCGAAAGCTTCGTCCTCGCAATTGTCGAAATCTTGTCGACCATTATCTCTGTCGGCTCTCTCAGGCCGTTCTCCGGTCGAGGGTTCAGCAGCACGCGAAAGTAGCTAAGTTCCGCGATCGTCGTCGTGCACGGGCAAAGCGTGATCGAATCCGTGGCATCGAAACGCTCGTCCTGAACGATCACCATCGGGCGGGGCTTTCCGAGATACTCGGCACCACCCGAAGCGATCCAGATCTCGCCGCGCTTCACCTTCTACCAGTCCTTGCTGGAGGGGTCGTTGATCTGGGAGATGGCGTCTACGAACTCTTGATCTTCCTTGGCCGTAGGGCTGTTTGCGGCCGCCAGGGATTGCCGATGCGCCTCGCGTCGAAACTCTTCCGATGCCGTGTCCGGCACCCAAATCTGAATCGGCCGCAGGCCTTGTGCCCGCAGCCTTGCCCTGTGCTCGCGCACCCGTTCCTTGTTCGACTTCGCCGTAGATGCCATCACAGCCTCCGTTACATGTAACGTAGGCGCGACCGGCTCAAAAGTCTACTAACCCAGCACCGAAGCCGCGATCACTCCGGCAAATCCCACCAGCGCCACCGACGCCACGCGCCGGACGATCCCCGCGTTCCGCGCCCCCGAGGCCGCCCCGATGGCTCGGCCGAAGAGAATCCACGCGAACCCGACGCTCGGCACCGCCACCGAAAATGCCACAATGAACCAGACGAGAGCAGGGTGCTCGGCCGGGATGATGCTCAGCGCGAAGATCAGCGCCTTGGGGTTGAGCAGCGTGGTGATGAACACGCTACGGACGCCGACAGTCTCCGCGCCAGTCAGCGCCTCGTTGTGCCGCCATAAGCGGACCGCCGCCCAGCCGAGATAAATCACCACCGCGATCTTCAGCCCGATCCCGACCAGCGGATAGGCATGGATCACCGGCCCGAGCACGATCCGGATCGTCGCCACCGCGATCAGATAGCCCGCCAGTTCCCCCGCCAGCAGCGGCAGCGACCGCCGCACCCCCACCATCGCGCCGGACGTTGCCAGCAGCGTGTTGGTCGGCCCCGGCGTACCCAGCAGCGTCAGCACCGCCAGCAAAAACAGGATCGGATCAGTCATCTAGGCAGGCATCCTCGCGTCACGCGTGAGTCCAGCCGATCGGCAGCTGGCGTGCAAGTCTCCTCACCGCAAATAATGCGCCCGCATCTGCCGCGGCGTCAGCCCATACGCATTCCTGAACTGCACGTAGAACTGGCTCAGCGCCGTAAAGCCGCTCTCGAACGCCACGTTCTCGATCGACAGGCTGCCCTCGAACAGCAGCGAGCGTGCCCGGATCAGCCGCATGCGAACCACGAACTTGTGCATCGGCACCCGCATCACTTCGGTGAACAGGTTCAGCGCATAGTTCGGGTGCAGCCCCACCACCTTCGCCACGTCTTCGGCCCGCAACGGCTCGGCGAGATTTTCGAGAATGTGCCGGATCATCGCCACCACATAGCGCAGCGGTGAGGCAGCCCGGGTGGACGATCCGACGCTCTCGATCCATGGCTCCATCAGCACATCCCAGCCGGTCACCGCGGCGCGCCGCAGCATCAGCGCGATCTCCTCCTTGAGGATATCGGTGCGCTCCGCGTCGCCCGAGCGGTAGTCCTGGTACCAGCGCGTCAGAGTCTCGGCGCCGAGCGTTCCCGGCGGCAACGCCACCACCCCGCCGCCCATCATCGTCTCGGTCAGCTTCCCCAGGTTCGGCATGTGCAGGAAGCTGTCGAGCGGCAGGTAGACATTGCATTGCCGGCTGTCGCGGCGCGGCCCGGTGTCGAGCGCCACGGTCTGGTGCGGAATGCCCGCCCAGAACAGGATCAGCCGCTCCGGCGGAATGCTGAGCGGCCTGCCGTCCATCACGTAGTCCATGCCGCCGGCGGTCAGCCAGTTCAGCTCGATATGCCCGTGGAAGTGCTCCTCGGGCATGATCTGCGGGTCGAACCAGCGGATGCCGAACCGGCCAAATGCCTGGGTCTGCGCATAAAATCGCCGGTCCGGCCGCGGTACTGGCGCGGTGGCTTTCTCTCTCGGCTTACCCGGCGAGAAGTGGTGCTGCTCGTTCATTGGGACGCTGTGACTATCTTTAAAAACCGGAAATACCCATTCAGATAACGGGATTGTCCCGCCGTTGGCAAGGTCTACCATTTTGAGGCTGGGACAAGTGGCGGCGGGTTGGAGGCCTGCCGTCGGGTGCGTGTTGCGCCGGTCTCAAGCCTAGGGAGGAAACATGCGTAAACACCTATTTGCCCTTGGCGGGGCAGGGCTTCTGCTTGGCGTTTCGATCATCGCCGCGCAGGCCCAGATCGTTCCGCCGACCACGCCGCCCGATCCGCCGAAATTCGATGCACAGGGCACGCCGGTCTTCGTCGGCGCCAAGGATCTCTACGAATTCGGCACGCTGCCGGAATACCACGAGCCCGATTTCGTGAAGGCCTTCGTGGACGCCGGGAAGCTCCCGCCGCTCGCCGAACGCCTGCCCAAAGAGCCGCTGATCTTCAAGGCGTCGAACATGCCCGACGGCATCGGCGTCTACGGCGACGTGATGCGTCACGTCATCGGCGGCCGGCCGGAAGGCTGGAACTACATGGGCGGCCAGTCGCAGGGCTGGGGCGGTGTCGACAACAGCACCATGGAATGCCTCACCCGAACCGGCCCGCTGTTCGAGGTCAAGGCCGAGGAACTCGCGCCGCTGCCGAACCTGGCCAAGAGCTGGGAATGGTCCGAAGACGGCCACAAGCTGACAATGCACCTGATCGAGGGCGCCAAGTGGTCTGACGGCGTCGAATTTACCACCGAAGACGCGATCTTCTACTGGGAAGACAACGTCATCGATCCGAACGTGACGCCGCTCAACGGCGCGTCGCCCGAAATGTTCGGCGAGGGCACTACGCTCGAGGCCACTGACAAGTACACGCTGGTCTGGACCTTCAAGGAAGCGTTCCCCAAGCAGTACATCTATCAGATGGCGCACGGCAATTTCTGTCCGGGCCCGGCGCATATCTTCAAGCCGCTCCATCCCAAGTACAAGGCGGGCGCGACCTACGACGACTACAAGAACGCCATCCCGCCCACCTACATGAACATCCCGGTGATGGGCGCCTGGGTTCCGGTCGAGTACCGCCCGGACGACATCATCGTCCTGCGCCGCAACCCCTATTACTGGAAGGTCGACGACCAGGGTAACCAGTTGCCCTACCTGAACGAAGTGCACTTCCGCCTCAGCACTTGGGCGGACCGCGACGTGCAGGCCGTTGCCGGCACCGGCGATTTCTCCAACCTCGAGCAGGCCGAAAGCTATGTCGAGGCGCTGAAGCGCTCCGCCGATCCCAACGCTCCCGCCCGTCTCGCCTTCGGTGCCCGTACCATTGGCTACACGCTCTATCCGAACCTCTCCGGCAATGGCTGGGGCGAACCGGACGAACGCCAGCAGGCGGTGCGCGAACTCAACCGCAACGATGATTTCCGTAAGGCGATCACCTATGCCGTTGACCGTCAGCGTCTCGGCGAAGCTCTGGTGAAGGGGCCGTTCACGGCCATCTATCCGGGCGGCCTCTATGCCGGCACGACCTACTACGACAAGGCGTCGACCGTGTACTACCCGTACTCGCTCGAAAGCGCCAAAGAACTGCTCGCCAAGGCTGGTCTTGTCGACACCGACGGCAATGGCGTGGTGAACTTCCCGGCTGGTACCGCCGGCGGCGGCGACGTCGAGATCACACTGCTCGCCAACGCCGACTACCAGACCGACAAGAACCTTGCCGAAGGCGTCATCGCCATGATGGAACCGCTCGGCATTCGCGTCATCGCCAACTTCCTGACCGGTACGCAGCACGATGCGACCTACCAGTCCGGCAAGTTCGACTGGCGCGTTGCCCGTAACGGCTCCGAGCTCATCTCGGTGGTTCAGAATACCACCGCGCTCGCGCCGACCGGTCCGCAGGTCAGCGGTTCGCATCGCGCCGGTACCGACGGCACGCTGGATCTGCTGCCGTGGGAGCAGGAGCTGGTCGACACCGTCAACGCGTTCATCGCGACTGACGATGCCGCCAAGCGTAGCGAGCTGATGAAGACCTACCAGAAGCTCTACACCGAGAACCTGTTCGGCATCGGCCTCACCCAGTATCCGGGTGCGCTGATCATCAACAAGCGCTTCGCCAATATCCCGGCTGGCGCGCCGATCTACATGTTCCAGTGGGCCGAGGACAACATCATCCGCGAACGCGTCTTCGTCGCGGCTGACAAGCAGCAGGGCTACGAGCTGCATCCGAACACCCTCCCGGGTGCCCCTGGTTCTGCCGGCGCGGAATCCCTGTAACCGCCGCACCTGCAGACACCAATAGGCGAGGGGGCTTAGGCTCCCTCGCTACCTCCCGCCACACGAAGTGACGGCTGGCCCGGCCGAAGGAGTTTCGAACATGGTGCAATTGCTGCGCTTCCTGGTGATGCGGATACTGGCAGCCGTGCCGATCCTTCTTGTGCTGAGCGTCGTCACCTTCGCCATCATCCAGGCCCCGCCTGGCGACTACGGCGACTACATCCGCTCCATGCTGATCAATCAGGGTGGCGCGACGATGGAGGAAGCCGAGAAGCAGGCCGAAATCTATCGCGAGCAGAACGGTCTCAACGAGCCGCTCCCGGTCCAGTACATCAACTGGATGGGCGGCATCGTCACCCGCTTCGATTTCGGTCACTCGCTGTTCTACAACAAGCCCGTTGGCGACGTGGTGGCGGAGCGTTTGCCACGCACCATCCTGTTAGCGCTGACCTGTCACCTGTTTGCGTCCGTCATCGGCATCGGCATGGGCATCATCGCCGCCACCCGACAATATAGCTGGGTCGATACCGCCTTCGGGGTCATCTCATTCCTCGGCATGACCGTGCCACGATTCCTCTTGGCGCTGATCATCATCTACATCCTCGCCTTCAAGCTGAACGTGCAGGAAATCGGTAGCTTCTTCTCCTCGAGATATGGCGGCGCGCCATGGAGTTGGGACAAGTTCGTCGACCTCGTCAAACACGTCTGGCCGGTCGTCTTCATCGCCACCTTCGGCGGGCTCGCCTACAACATGCGCGTTATGCGCGCCAACCTGCTCGATGTGCTGAACTCGCAATATGTCGAGACGGCGCGGGCCAAGGGCCTGTCCGAGGGCGCCGTGATCATGAAGCACGCCGTGCCCAACGCCCTGCACCCGATCATCGCCTACCAGGGCGTGGCGCTGCCCTACATGCTGACCGGCGAAATCGAAGTCGCCATCGTCTTCGGTCTTGCCACCGTCGGCCCGGCCATCACCGGCTCGATGGCGGTCGGCGACGTCTATGTCACCGCAACCTTCGTCCTGGTGTTGGCTGTCACTTTGATCGTCGGCAACATCCTGGCTGACCTGCTGCTCGCCGCGGTTGATCCGCGCGTCCGGCTCGGCGGGGAGAACCGCGAATGACCGATATCATCCACAAGCCCCTGTTGACCGACACCGTCACGCGTCCCGCGGATCTCGCGCCGCCCCCGGCCGAGCCGGTCATTGCCGGCCGCTTCTCCCACGGCAACGAGACCTACATCACCCTGGTCTGGCGCCGCTTCCGCCGCTCCACCATGGGCATGATGGGCCTCGTGCTGACCGTGGCGCTGCTATTGATGGCCATCTTCGGCGATTTCTTCGCCCCGATGGATCCCAAGCGCACCGAGATCGGCTTCGCGCCACCCGACCATGTCGAGTTCAGCGCCCCCGATGGCAGCTTCAGCCCCATTCCGTTCGTCTATCCGATCATCGAAACCGGCGAG
>JBKJMF010000510.1:0-2715 GCA_046596525.1 Devosia sp.
CGTCGAGGTCGCCGGCACCGAGTTCCGCCGGCACGGTTTCGACGGCATCGGCGTCGCCGACCTGATGCAAGCCGCCGGCCTCACCCATGGCGGCTTCTACAACAACTTCGCCAGCAAGGACGCGCTCGCCGCCGAGGCGGTGCAGCATGTCTTCGCCGAAACCACCGACCGGTTGCGCCAGTTCGCCACCGCCGCGTCCGACCCCTACGCCGCCACCGTCCGCTACTACCTCTCCCCCGAACATCGCGATGCGACCGAAACCGGCTGCGCCATCGCTGCCCTGTCGCAGGACGCAGCCCGTGGCAGCCCCGAACTGCGCGCTGCCTTCGAAGCCGGTATCGCCGCCTATCTCGACCTGATCGTCGAGTTCACCGGCGTCTCGCGCCCCCGCGCCATGGCGATCTACGCCACCATGGTCGGCGCCCTCACCCTGTCGCGCACCGTCACCGACCCCACGCTGGCCGACGAAATCCTCGCCGCCACCGTTGACAGCCTGCTCGCCGGCAAAGATTCCCCCGCGGCACCCTTGTACCGTTAAATGATGATCATCATGTAAGTGGCGTTACGCCATTTGCAGGAGATCGATCATGGCCGCACGTCCCGGAACTGCCCTCATCACCGGAGCCTCCTCTGGCATCGGCGAAATCTACGCCGACCGCCTCGCCCAGCGCGGCTATGACCTCGTCCTCGTCGGCCGCAATGCCGACAAGCTCCAGGCCCTCGCCACCAGCCTCGCCGCTACCCACCGCGTCGTTGTCGACCGCATCGTCGCCGATCTCGGTGAGCCCGCCGGCCTCGCCCGCGTCGAACGCCGCCTCGAGACGGACGGCTCGATCACCCTGCTCGTTAATTCCGCCGGCCTCATCGGCGGCGGCCCGCTCAGCGCCGGCAATCTCGACGATCTCACCAGCATGCTGACCGTCAACGTCGTCGCCCTCACCCGCCTCGCCTCGGTCGCCGCCAAGGCCTTCGCCGCCCGCGGCACGGGCGCCATCGTCAACCTGTCCTCCGCCATGGCCTTCATCGACGCCCCCGGCGCCGCGGCCTATGCCGCCTCCAAGGCCTATGTGCTCAACCTCTCCCTGGCGCTCGATCTCGACGTGAAGGCACAGGGCGTGCAGGTTCAGGCCGTGCTCCCCGGCTATACCCGCACGCCGATGATCGGCGGCGGTGCCGGCCTCCCCGACGAGGCCGTGATGGACGTCGATGCCCTCGTCGACGCCGCCCTTGCCGGGTTCGATGCCGGCGAGCTCGTCACCATCCCGTCGCTCGAGTCGCACGCCGCCTACGAGACCTGGGCCGAAAAGCGCACCGCGCTCCAGCCCTTCCTGTCGCTCTCACGGCCGGCCACCCGTTACGCCCAGGCCCAATCCGCTGCGGCCTGAGGCATAACAGCGGGGCGCCTGCCCCTCTGAGGCGCCCCGCTTTCCCCCTATCGTCGCAAATCCGTTGCAGACCCCGCGACGATTTGGCACAAGTTTCCCACGCATCGTCGGGGGGCGAGGAGGGGTGGATAGCGCGAGGCGCCTCCACCGCAACTACGGAGCGTCCCCCGGCGATCAGAACCGAGGGAACATTCGTTATGACTCTATTGCTCTGGGCGATCGTATTATGCGGTCTGCTCTCCATCGTTTACGGCGTCGTCACGACGCAAGGCCTGTTGAAGGCCGATGCGGGGTCCGCCCGCATGCAGGAGATTTCTGCCGCTGTCCGTGAAGGCGCCTCCGCCTACCTGAAGCGGCAGTACACCACCATCGCCATCGTCGGTGTGGTGATCCTGGTCATCGCCTTCTTCCTGCTCGGCATCTATGCCGCGCTGGGCTTCCTGATCGGCGCCGTGCTCTCGGGCGCTGCCGGCTTCATCGGCATGAACGTCTCGGTCCGCGCCAACGTGCGTGTCGCGCAAGCGGCAACCAAATCGCTCGCCGGCGGTCTAGACCTCGCCTTCAAGTCCGGTGCGGTCACCGGCCTGCTCGTCGCCGGGCTCGGCCTCCTCGGCGTGGCGCTCTACTTCATCATCCTCACTCAGTTCCTCGGCTTCGAGCCGACCAGCCGCGTCGTCATCGATTCGCTGGTTGCCCTCAGCTTCGGCGCTTCGCTGATCTCGATCTTCGCCCGTCTCGGCGGCGGCATCTTCACCAAGGGTGCGGATGTCGGCGGCGACATGGTGGGCAAGGTCGAAGCCGGCATCCCGGAAGATGATCCGCGCAACCCGGCCACCATTGCCGATAACGTCGGCGACAACGTCGGCGATTGCGCCGGCATGGCCGCCGACCTGTTCGAAACCTACGTGGTGACCATCGTCGCCACCATGGTGCTGGCGGCCATCGTGTTGCCCGACGCCTACAAGCTCATGGGCATGGTGCTGCCGCTCGCCATTGGCGGCGCCTGCGTCATCACCTCGATCATCGGCACCTACTTCGTCAAGCTCGGCGCCTCCAACAACATCATGGGCGCGCTCTACAAGGGCATCATCGCCACTGGCGTGTTGTCGCTGATCGCGCTGTACCCCGTGCTGTCGCTGGTGTTTGGCGGCGACATGGCGGCCAATCTGGGCACTGCCGAAAAGGCCTTTACCCCGATGAGCCTGTTCTGGTGCGGCGTCACGGGTCTGGCCATCACTGGCCTGATCATCGTCATCACCGAATATTACACCGGCACCAATCGGCGGCCGGTCAATTCCATCGCCGAAGCCTCGGTTACCGGCCATGGCAC
>JBKJMF010000058.1:0-11667 GCA_046596525.1 Devosia sp.
CTTCGTCGCCGGCTTCATCGGCTCGCCCAAGATGAACTTCCTCGACGGGCGAGTGGAGAGGGCCGATGGCGGCAGCGCCAAGCTGACCGCGGGTGGCAGCTCCATCGTGGTCAACCGCAAGGTTACTGCAGGCGATGCGGTGACCTTCGGCGTGCGGCCGGAGCATATCGGGATCACCGAGGGCTCGGGCGTCCAGCTGGCCAACGTGAAGGTCGACCTGGTGGAGCAACTGGGCGGGCAGACCATGGTGTATGCGACCACAGCCGATGGGCAGGCGATGACTATTGCGGTCGATGGGCAGCGGCAGCTTGAGCTGGGCTCGATGCTGACGGCGTATGTGGACCCGGCGCGGTATCACGTGTTCGGCAAGGACGGGGCGGCGATCTAGGGCTGTATCAGTCAGCCTGGCTGCGATTGGCGCTCTTCGAGGGTAACAGCCAAATGCTGACGGGCAGCCTCTTCGGCGAGCCAACGCATCAGCCGCAGCTTATTTGCCTGCTTGATGTGGGTGACGGTGAACTCCTCCGTCGCGCAATCGATCTCGTCGATATCGACCTTGCCCCACTCACTCTCGCGCAACTGGCGAAAGACATCCTCGCCAAAGTTCCTCAGGCGGTGAATCAGCACTCCGGGCTCTTCGCCGGGCGCTGCCCTGAACCTGATCAGGATTGTCGCAGACATTCGCGCCCTTCCCTATTGCCCCGCCAGCAACTCCGCGTTGCCACCGCTTGCCGTCGTATCGATGCACACATGCCGTTCAGTGATCAGCCGTTCGGCATCGCTTGGCCTTGTGATCAACGGAATGATCATGCCTTCGCGCCGGGACAAGGCCTGGCGCCAGGGGCGGAGGTCGGCGTCGGTGCCGAAATGCATGATGGCGTCGACGTTCAACCCGGCTTCGATGGCGGCGGGCGAGAGCTTTTTGTCGAGGCCGCCGATCGGCTCGCCGTTGGCGCCCAGCGCTTCGGCGATGCGGCTGGCGCCGGGGGCGACGACGAGGACGCCGTTGCCTTGCTCGAGGGCCAGCGTGGCCTGCTGCAGGGCGCTGGCCGTGTCGGGCCCGAGGCACAGGACGACGCCGCGCGGCCAGGTGTAGAGCGTGTTGGACTCGCCGGTGGGGCCAGGCAGGACCTCCTGCGCCGGCTCGATGCCGACCCGCTCGATGCCGATCCTCACCTGATCGACCGCCGCGATAGCAAAGCCGATGGAGAGGCCGGAGAGCGGGTTGACGCCGGTGGAGGGTTCGAACCGTTCGTCCGGGCGCCAGAAGCGCTTGAGGTAGTTGGGGCCGCCGGCCTTCGGGCCGGTGCCGCTAAGGCCCTCGCCGCCGAATGGCTGCGAGCCGACCACGGCGCCGATCTGGTTGCGGTTGACGTAGATATTGCCGGCGCGGATGCGGTCGGAAATCTGCTCGACCCGGCCATCGATGCGGGTGTGGAGGCCGAAGGTGAGGCCGTAGCCCGAGGCATTGATGGCGGTGACGACGGCGTGGAGGTCCTCGGCCTTGAAGGTCGCGACGTGCAGCACCGGGCCGAAGATTTCTTCCTTCATCTCGGCGATGCCGGAAACCTTGAGCACGGTGGGTGCAACGAAGGTGCCCTGCTCCGGCGCCGTGAGCTGGTGCAGCACCGCGTCGCGGGCGGCGAACTCGGCGATGTAGGCGTCCATCTTGGCCTTGGCCTTGGCGTCGATCACCGGGCCGATATCGACGGAGAGATCCCACGGGTCGCCGAGCTTCAGTTCGTCCATGGCGCCGTAGAGCATTTCGAGCGTCCGCTCGGCTGCGTCTTCCTGCACGTAGAGGATGCGGAGCGCCGAGCAGCGCTGGCCGGCCGACTGGAAGGCGGAGGCGAGGATATCGCGCACCGCCTGCTCGGGCAGCGCGGTGGAATCGACGATCATGGCGTTGAGGCCGCCGGTCTCGGCGACCAGCGCCGCTCCGGCGACGAGGTGATCGGCCATCTTGACGTCGATGGCCTTGGCGGTGGCGAGCGAGCCGGTGAAGCAGACGCCGTCGATGCGCGGATCGGAGGTGAGCGCGGTGCCCACCACCGGGCCGGAGCCGGGCACCAGTTGCACCACCTCTTCGGGGATGCCGGCCTGGTACATCAGGCGGACGGCAAGCGCGGCGATCAGCGGCGTGGTTTCGGCGGGCTTGGCCAGCACGGTATTGCCGGCGACCAGCGCGGCGGCGACCTGGCCGGTGAAGATGGACAGCGGGAAGTTCCACGGCGAGATGCAGGTGAACACGCCCAATGGCTGGCGCGGCTCGCTGGCCTCGGCCTCGGCGGCGTAGAAGCGGAGGAAATCGACGGCCTCGCGGACTTCGCCGACGGCGTCGTTGAGGGTCTTGCCGGCCTCGCGGGCGCAGAGCGCGAAGAGCTCGGCGGCATTGTCCTCGTAGAGATCGGCGACCTGGCGCAGCAGCAGCGCGCGCTCGGCGACCGGGCGGGCGGCCCAGCCGGGCGCGGCGTCCTTTGCGGTTGCAATGGCCAGTTCGAGCGTCTCGGGCCCTGCCCCGATGGCGTCGCCCACCGGCTCGCCGGTGGCGGGGCTGACGATGTTGAACTGCTCACCCTGACTACCGGCGACCAGCGATGCGGGCACGGCATGCCAGCGCTTCTCGCTCGGCCGGAACCGGTCGCGATCGGCAAGGAGGTACCGCACGACCAGCGGATCGGTGAGATCGTGGCCGCGCGAATTGCTGCGCGTGGGCTCGAACAGGCCGGCCGGCGCGCGAACCTTAACGACGGCGGTCTCGACCGTCTCGAACGGGTCCTGCACCACGTCGCCCGCCGGCACGTCGCGATCCGCGATCATGTTGACGAAAGAGCCGTTGGCGCCGTTTTCGAGCAGGCGGCGGACCAGGTACGCGAGGAGATCGACGTGGCGGCCGACCGGCGCGTAGATGCGGGTGCGGGTGTGGTGCTCGTCGTGGAGAATCTGGTGCAGCCGCTCGCCCATGCCGTGGAGCCGCTGGAACTCGAAGGCGTCGTTGCCGACGCCAAGGCTTTCAGCGAGTTGCAGCACTGCGGCGACGGAGTGGGCGTTGTGGGTGGCAAACTGTGGGTAGATGCGGTGGGTCTTCGACAACAGCCGCCTGGCGTTGGCGATGTAGCTGACATCGGTCGCGGGTTTGCGGGTGAACACCGGGAAACCGGCGAGCCCCAGCACCTGCGCGCGCTTGATCTCGCTGTCCCAGTAGGCGCCCTTCACCAGCCGCACCATGATGCGGCGATCGAGTTTCTCCGCCAGCGCCTCGATCCAGTCGATGACGAAGCTGGCGCGCTGGCCATAGGCCTGCACCACGATGCCGAACCCATCCCAGCCGCTGAGGCGCTCGTCGGCCAGCACGGCGGCGATGACGTCGAGCGACAGGTCGAGCCGGTCTGCCTCTTCGGCATCGATGTTGAAGCCCATATTGGCGCCGCGCGCCATCATGGCGAGGGCGAGCGTGCGCTCGACCAGCTCGTCCATTACCCGCTCGCGCTTCATGAATTCGTAGCGCGGATGCAGCGCCGAGAGTTTGACCGAGACGCCCGGGTTGTCGCGGACCGAACCAGCGGTGGAGCGAGTAGCGAGCACGGCGATCGCTTCGGCATAGGCGGCGCGATAGCGCTTGGCGTCGGCCTCGGTGCGGGCCGCTTCGCCCAGCATGTCGTAGGAATAGGTGAAGCCGTCCTTTTCGGCGCGCCGGGCAACCTTGGTGGCTTCCTCGATGTCGCGGCCGAGCACGAACTGCGACCCGAGGATTTTCATCGCCTGCATCACGGCCGAGCGGATCACCGGCTCGCCGATGCGCTGCACGAAGTTCTTGATGGTGCCGGCGATCCCTGCCCCGCCCTCGCGCAGCACCGAGCCGGTCAGCGTGAGCGCCAGGGTGGAGACATTGACCAGCGCCGAATTGGCGCGATCGAGATGCTCGGCCCAGCGCGACGGCGCGATCTTGTCCTCGATCAGGTCGTCGATGGTGCGGTTGTCCGGCACGCGCAGCAGCGCCTCGGCGAGGCACATCAGCGCGATGCCCTCGTCGGTGGAGAGCGAATACTCGGCGAGGAAGGATTCGAGCATGCCCGAGGACTGGGCGGCGCGGACCTTCTCGACCAGCTTCAGCGCGCGCTGGCCAATCGCGGCGCGCTCATCGGCCGAAAGCGCTGCGTCAGCCTTGAGCCGCGCGATGGTCTGCGCCTCATCGGCCAGGACGGCTGCCCGGATACGGCTGCGGAGTTCGTTGAGATCGCCCATTTATGCCCCCGTGCCCAAGACTGTGGCACGCGTCGCTGATTTGTGTGGGGAAAATGTGATGGTTCGCCCACCAATTTTTAGCTGAGCTAAACACGACTACGGCAAGCCTGCCCAACGGGCCAGCTTGCCGCAGCGTTACCGCGCAAGGCAGGTTCTGACCTACGAGGAGATTGAGGTCATGACCGATTCAACTGCAGTGCCGACACTCAGCGAATGGGCCGGCGGCGAGGAGCGCATCGCGGCGCTGACGGCACGGTTCTATGAGAAGGTGCCGGCCGATCCGGTCGTCGGTCCGGTGTTCGCTCACATGGACCCCAGGCATGCCGCTCATGAAGCGAGCTTCGTCGCCGAGGTGTTCGGCGGCGGCACGCCCTACACCAACCATGGCGGCTCGCACAGCGGCATGATCGCCCGCCATCTCGGCCGCGCACTGACCGAGGTGCAACGAAAGCGCTGGATCGAGCTGATGCTGGAAACCGCCGACGAAGTCGGACTGCCTGATGATCCGGAGTTCCGGGCGGCATTCGTCGGCTATCTCGAGTGGGGCACCCGGATCGCGGTGATCAACTCGCAACCAGGTGTGGCGCCGCCGAAGGGCGATCCGCCGATGCCAGTGTGGGGCTGGGGCCCGCCGGGTGGGCCGTATCGGGGGTGAACGGGGCCGGCTGCAACCACCGCACCAATCACCGATTTATGTGGGGAAGTGCACAGAGGAGAGGCAGGCGACTATCCCACCCAGCTCTCACGCGCCAATCCTAGTGGCCAGGAGACTTGATCGCACATTTTTTGTAGCTACATAAATGCAGATCGTCTACGATGAGCCGAAGCGGCTGTCGAACCTGGCTAAGCACAGGCTGGATTTTGCTGATCTAGATGTCGCCTTCTTCGATGGTGCCCTGTTCGAAATTGCGCGAAGCGGCCGATTGAAAGCAATGGGCTGGTTTCAACGTCGGCTGGTGATCGTCGTGATCGTGAAGCCGCTCGGATCTGAGGCGCTGTCGGTGATCTCGATGCGACCCGCCAAGCGATCGGAAAGGAGCACAGCATGACTGGCAAGTGGCCCAAGTACGAAACCACAGACGAAGAAGAGGCTCGTATTCAGGCCGGGATCGATGCCGACCCCGACAACCCTGAACTGACGCCCGAAGAGATCGCGCGGTTTCGCCCTTTGCGCGACATCCTCCCCGAACTCGCCGAGAGCATCCGCCGCGCGCGAGGCCGGCCCAAGCAGGACAACACCAAGCTTCAGGTCACTTTGCGCCTCGACGCCGACGTCGTCGAGGCGCTGAAGAAAGACGGCGCCGGCTGGCAGTCCCGGCTCAATGCGACCTTACGCAAGGGGCTCGGGCTGAAGGCGAGCTAAGTCGCGTCGCTCGTCGAGGCCGGAGCCCTACGCCCTCCCCTAATGGCTGCAGTTCTGGGAGTTGCCCGGGTTGTGGCCGCTGTTGCCAGAGCACTCGCCGCCGCTTTCCGGCTCGGGCTCGGGTGCAGGTGGTGGCGTCGTGGGCTCGACACCTCCACCGGGCGTCGGGGGGGCCTTGCCGCCGGCTGCGACCTGCGCCGGCCTGCCGGCGGGTAACTGCTTGCTGAGTGTCTTGAAGAAGCCGGCGGTGAAGGGCAGCGGGGAAAGGAGGCAGCTTGCTGCTTCTTTCATGCGGAACGCGCCGACCAGCGGCTGCTGGGTGGCGCCATAGACGAACTGGCCCCTCAGTTCCTTGCGTGCGGCGCGATCGAGTTCGTTGGCAAGTCCCAGAGAGGTCGAGACGTGCTTGCCCATCTCACCCAGTTCGCAGGTCTCGGAAAGTTCCGAGCACTCGCCGGTTTTGGCGCAGAGTTCCGTGGTGCCCGAGTACATCAGGACGCGCGTCGACTTCGGACCATCGACGACGAAGTCGAACTCGGTGCCGCGGATGCCGATGGTGCCGCTCGGCGTCTTGATGCTGTAGCGGTCCTTGGCGGCATTGCCGGTGGCAAAGCGGAAGGTACCAGCGAGGGCCCCAATCACCATCTTGCCAGCAGAGCCATCGGCGCGCAGCAAGTAGTCCTCGATGGTGAGCGCGGAGCCCGGCCCGACGACCAGCTTGGTGCCGTCCTCGAACAGGATCTGGGCCGACCCGCCAGTGCTGGTGCGGATCAGATCGCCGAGGAAGACGTCCTCGCCGACGACCAGGGTTCGGAGCGAGCCGGTTGAGTTGATCTCGGCTGCGGGGTCGACGCCCACAGCCGACCCGGCGGGCGCCGACAGCGCCGCAGCCGTTCCGCCCAAGACAAAGAGTATCGCCGCCAGGTTCTTGACTAGCCAGTTCATCGATGTCCCCAGGTTGCACCCTGGCCGCGAAAAGCGCGGCAGCAATGTTGCGCAGCTAATCACTTCGCGGCAGCAGTGAACACTACTGAATCGCGATGCTCGCAAGTATTGCGATGGCTCCGCGCCTCTCTCTTGCGAAAGCCAAGGACTTGGCTGCGCCAAGCCCAAGTTTTCGCTTTCTCCCCTGCCAAGGGGGAGACGAAGAGAGGGCCGGTGGCCTAAGTCGCCTTCCCTGTCGGGGGCGCTTCGTCGCCATTCTCGGGCATGTCGTCGAAGCTCGAGTAATTCATCGTGTAGAGCTTCGAGTAGAGGCCCTGGTTCTTCATCAGCTGGTCGTGGTTGCCCGACTCCAGCAGCTCGCCATTCTGTAGGACGATGATGCGGTCGGCGCCGCGGATGGTGGCGAGGCGGTGGGCGATGACGAGGCCGGTGCGGCCTTCGAGCAGGCGCTTGAGCGCCCGCTGGATCAGCATCTCGGTGTAGCTGTCGATGTTCGCCGTGGCTTCGTCGAGGACGAGGATCTTTGCATCCGCCACAAGAGCGCGCGCAAAACTGATCAGCTGGCGCTGGCCGAGCGACAGGTTGCCGCCGCGCTGCTCGAGCTTGGTGTCGTAGCCATCGGCCAGCGACAGGATGAAATCATGCGCGCCGACTGCCTTGGCGGCGTCGATGATCTGCTCGCGGGTAGCGGAGACCTTGTTGTACCGGATGTTGTCGATCACCGAGCCGGTGAACAGGAACGGCTCCTGCAGCACCATGGCGACTTCGGCGCCGAGCGAATCCTGGGTCACGTCGCGGACGTCGATGCCGCCAACCGTGACCGAGCCGTCCCACACATCGTAGAAGCGATGGACCAGCGACATGCAGCTGGATTTACCCGAGCCGGTGGGGCCGACGATGGCGACGGTCTCGCCCGGGTTGACCCGGAAGCTGACGTTGCGCAGCACCGGCTGGTTCGGGCGATAGCCGAAGGTGACATCTCTGAACTCGACGGAGCCGTCCATCTGGCTGGTGAGCGCGACGGCGTCGGGCTTGTCCTCGATGCTGACGGGGACGTCGAGCACTTCGGTGATGCGCTGGCCCGAGCTCATGGCGCGCTGGAACACTGAGTACTGCATGGTGAGCGAGCGGATCGGATCGAAGAAGCGCTGGATGTAGAACAGGAACGCCACCATGACGCCGACGTCGACCTGGTGGCCCAGCACCATCTGGCCGCCGACCACGATGACTGTCGCCATCGAGATACCGGTGAGGGTGTCGACGATCGGCACCATCACCTGGGCGAACTTGGCGGCGCGGAGGTGGGCCTTGAGGTTGGCGCGGGCCTTTTCCTCGTAGAGGTCGAAATTGACCTTCTGCCGGTCGAGGCTCTGCACGGTGCGGACGCCATTGATGCCTTCGGCGAGGGCGCCGTTGGCCGACGAGTTGGTATGGTGCGCCGCCATGAAGCTGACCTTGGCCGGCGGCAGCCAGAACAGGCGGACGATGAAGAGGATCGGCATCGTCGCCATAGTGACCAGCCCGAGCAGCGGATCGAGCCACAGCAGCACCCCGATGATGCCGAACAGCAGCACGATATCGCCGACCGACAGCACCGAGGTCTCGAGGAACTCCTGCATGGAGTTCACATCGCCCATCAGGCGCGACATCAGGCGGCCGACTTCGGTCTTGTCCATCCAGCTCAGCGAGACGCGTTGCAGATGCTCGAACATGGCACGGCGCATGTCGAACAGCACGTTTTCGGCGGCCTTGCCGACGACGGACTCCTGGATCCAACTGGCGGCGAAGTTGAAGGCGATGGTGACGGCGAAGCCGACAATGGCCCACAGCAGCACGACGCGACCGCCACCGCCCGCCGCCATGCCGTTGTCGATGGCGACGCGGATGATCAACGGGAAGGCCAGCTGCGTCAGGGTGAAGACCAGCACCGCGGCGACCGAGATGTAGATCTGCTTTTGGTACGGCTTCACGAAGGCCCAGATACGGCGAACGATTTTGGGGTCGTAGACCTTGCCGAACACCTCTTCCTCGCGATCGAGGCTGGAGCCGACGACGGCGCGCGGCGGGCGCTGGCGGCGGTCTTCGCTTTCGTCGTCGTTGACGGTGATGTGGGTCATTCGGCGGCCTCCAGGGCGTCGTCGCCAGGCTTGACCTGGAGGTCGTAGAGGGCGCGGTAGCGGCCACCCAGGGCGAGCAGCTCTTCATGGGTGCCACGCTCGACGATGCTGCCTTGCTCGATGAACAGGATCTGGTCGGCATGCATCAGCGAGCTGAGCCGGTGCGAGATGATGAGCGTGACGCGATCCTTGGCGAAGCGCTTCATCGCGGTGCGGATGCGCTGTTCGGTGCCGGCATCGACCGCGGCGGTCGAGTCGTCGAACACCATCACAGTGGGCCGCAGCATCAGTGAGCGCGCGATGTTGAGGCGCTGGCGCTGGCCGCCCGACAGCGACACGCCGCGCTCGCCGACGATGGTCTCGTAACCGGTGGGCAGCCCGATGATGTAGTTGTGCAGCTGCGCGAATTCCGAGGCGCGGGAAATCCGGCCTTCCTTCGCCCACGGGTCGCCATAAGCGATGTTGTTCTCGATGTTGGTGGTGAACAGGAACGAGTCCTGCTGCACCACGGCGACCGATTGCCGGAGGCTGGCGAGGCTGACGTCGCGCACGTCCTGGCCATCGATGGTGACCTTGCCGCCATCGACATCGTAAAAGCGCGGGATCAGGTGGGCGACAGTAGACTTGCCCGAGCCGGGGCGGCCGACGATACCGATGGTCTCGCCCTTTTTGCCCTCGAAGCTGACATTCTGCAGCACCTTGCGCGTGGGGGCGCTCGGATAGGCGAAATCGACGTTCTCGAACCGCACCGTGCCCTCGGTGACCTTCAGCGGTTGGGCCCCCGGCTTGTCCTTGATCTCGATCTCGAGGTCGAGGAAGGCGAACAGGCGGTTGCCGCAGGTCGAGGCGCGGGCGAACGAGTTGACCAGGAGGCCCAGCTGGCGCACCGGCATCTGGAGGATCGTCATGAAGGTCAGGAACGAGGCGAGCGTACCGACCGTCATCTCGCCCGCCAGCACCTTTTCGCCGCCGACCCACAGCACAAGGCCCATCGACAGGAGGAACGAGACGTTCATCATCGAGGTGCTGGAGACACGGATATCGACGCGCTTGTGGGCGAGTGCCAGTGCGGCGTCGGAGGCCTCGTCGTACTTCTTCAGCTCATGGTCCTGCCCCGCGAAGGCGCGGACCACGCGGATGCCACCGAGGTTCTCTTCCATGACGCGGCTGAGGTTCTGCAGCATTTCCTGCAGCGTCAGCCAGGTGGCGCGCAGCGTCAGCTGGGCAACCGACGAGCGCCAGGCGACGAACGGCGCGAAGCTGAGGGCGAGAACGCCGAGCAGCAGGTCGGTCGACATCATCATGTAGGCGCCGACGCCGATCAGGATGCTGAGCAGGATGACGCGCAGCACGCCGGTGGCAAAGAACATGCGCACGCCCTCGAGATCGAGCATGCCCACGGTGATCAGGTCGCCGGTATGGACCTTGTCGTGGTAGGAAAAGCTGAGCCGCTGGATCTTCTCGTAGACCGCGAGGCGCAGCTCGTAGGCGGTGTTGTGGCCGACCGCTTCGCCGAAGTAGTTCATGGTCATTGTGAAGATGCCGCGCCCGATCGAGACGAGCAGCAGGATCCACGCGGTGACCCACAGCGCATCTACCGCCCCCGCCCCGCCATCGAGCACGCCTTCGGCAAGATCGACTGCCTGGCCCAGCAGCCGCGGCACCCACAGTTGCAGCACGCACATGATGATGGTGGAGGCCAGGGTGATGATGACCATCCACGGATGGCGCCAGGTCAGCACCATGATGCGCCATAGGGGCTTCAGTCCCTTGCCGGCCTGTGTGGCTTCGACATGTGACATTGCATCGCCAGGCGAATAGGCGCTGCGCGGAGCATTCGAGCTCAATTTATTGGGTCCAGACATTAAGCATTTAGGGGCCTGCCCTCGCCGAATATTGGCGGACAGACTCGGCCCGAAGAACCAGAGGAAGAATTCATTTCTTGCGCCGATTTACGTTCCGTTCAAGGCAGATATGCAAGGGCGGAGGCGTACTTTCGTATCAGCGCCGCACGGCTCGTCCATGATGTTGCATGAATGCAACCTCCGCCCCGAAGCAACGTTCAGGGCGGATGACCCGCGAGATTACGATGACCGACGGAAGAGGGCCCCCGCCGCCCGAGGACGACGCCTTCCGAGAGGCGGTGCGGCAGACCGCCTATTTCCTGTGGGAACAGGACGGCTGGCCGCACGGGCGGCATGACGAATACTACCTGCGGGCGCTCGAAAAGCATCGGCGCGAGCGGACCTATGACGCCTGGCTGGAGGATGGTCCGGAGGGGGACTAGCTGGCCGCATGCCCTCCCCGTTTAGTGCTCGCCTGTCAGTCCCTTTGGCCCGTTTTCAGCCACATGGCGCATTCGGGCCCGAGCTCGGCGAGCGCCAGCCTCTCGTAGGCATCGCATTCGGCCTCGCTCAGCACGTCCCGCCAGCGGCCATTGGTCCCCTTGTGGATGAAGGTCTCGGCGCCGCCTTCCCAGAACACGCCGCCCGCCGGCACGCTGGGGGTGGCATGCGCTTTCATGTAGTCGAACGAGCAGTGGAGCAGGATGTCGTCCCATTTGGCCTCGTTGATGGGCAGGTCGAGGAACGCGGCGATCTGCCGAATCTGGCCCGGCATGTCGGCCTTCAAGTTGGCGAAATGCGCGAAGTAGACATTGGGCAGGTCCCGCACGGCCCACCATGACCGGATATTCTCCCAGAACGGCCAGAACGGTTCGCCATCCTTATCCATCCAGTCCTGGAAATATTGCCGGATCGACTCAGGCGGCCGCTCGATCGGCGGACCAATCCGTCCGGGCGTGTCGTTGAGTGCGTGGTACCACAGGTCGTTGGCCTGCGAGTGGTGGTTGTACATGCTCCACACCACGTCGCGACCATCCCGGCCGATGTAGATGTATTTGGCGTTCGGCGAGAACACCAACGCATCGACTGGCAGGTGGGTCTTGAGGAAGCGGCGGTGGGTCTGCGCCTTGACGGCCGCCAGCTTCACCTCCTT
>JBKJMF010000108.1:0-5277 GCA_046596525.1 Devosia sp.
CGGCTATGGCGTGGCGTTGACGGTGATCCTGACGCTGGTCGTTTCGATCATTTCCATCGTCTACATCCGCCTTTCGGAGCGCTCCAATGTCACCCGCTATTGCACGGCGCCGCCGCCCGGCGGAATGGCTGCAGTTCGGCGCGGCGGCGGCGATCGTGCTCGCGATGTTCTATCCGGCGATCTGGATGGTCTATTCGTCGTTCAAATCGAACCGCGAGATCTTCAAGAGCCCGTTCGGGCTGCCGGCGGAGTGGCGCTGGGGGAACCTGGTCGAGGCATGGAATGTCGGCGGGCTGGGGACGCTCTATCTCAACTCGGTGTTCGTCACGACGGTGGCCGTATGCCTCTGTGTGTTCTGCGCCACGGCCGCCGCGTTTGCCTTCACGCGGCTCGAGTTTCCCGGGCGGAAGCTGATGTTCCGGCTGCTGCTGATAGGGCTCCTGGTGCCGCCGCCGGCGGTGGCGATCGCGCTGTTCACGCAGCTGCGCGACATGCACCTGCTCAATACGCCGTGGGCACTGATCCTGCCGGGGGCGGCGTGGCAGCTGGCGCTGACGGTGTTTTTGATGCGCGGCTACTTCAACTCGATGCGGCCGGACATGGAAGAAGCGGCGCGGCTCGACGGGGCGACGACAGTGGAGATCTTCTGGCACATCTCGGTGCCGATGGTCTGGCCCGCGATGCTGACGATGATCGTGCTCAACACCATTGCTGTGTGGAATGAGCTGCTGTTCGCGCTGCTGTTCATCACTGATGAAGCACAGCGCACGCTGCCGGTCGGGCTGGTGCGGTTCTCGGGCTACCATAGCACCGACTACGCGCTGGTGTTCTCGGCACTGACGATCACCACGGTGCCGATCCTGATCCTCTATTTCATCCTGCAACGGCATGTGATTGCCGGGCTGACTGCAACAGCGATGGACTGAACCGATGGGAACTGTTCACGAATTTCCGCCCGTCACCGCATCTCCACCGGGGCTTTCCGGCTGGTCGCTCGAGGTGCTGCTGGATCAGCCGGAGGGGCGAGGCAGCGGTGCGGCGAAGGCGCAGACGACGTTCCTGTCGGGGGTGATCGAAGGCTTCTACGGCCGGGCCTGGACGCACACGCAGCGGGTGGAGATGCTCGACTGGATCGCCAACGCCGGGATGAACAGCTTCGTCTACGGGCCCAAGGACGACATCAAGATCCGCGCCCGCTGGCGCGAACTCTACAATGCGGCGGAAGCCGCAGAACTCCAGGAGCTGGTCGACGCGGCACGCGCGCGGAAGCTCATCTTCATGGTGGCGATCGCGCCGTGTCTCGATGTCGTCTATTCGGACGCCAGCGACCTCGAGGCGCTGAAGCGCCGGCTCGACCAGCTCCTGGACCTCGGCATCACACATTTCGCTCTGCTGTTCGACGACATCCCGCCCACGATGATGCCGGCCGACGAGCGAGTGTTCCCGTCGTTCGCCGGGGCGCAGAGCTATTTCGCCAACGCGGCGTTCAAGCATGTGCGGGCGCGGGCCCCGGGGGCGGCGGTGCTGTTCTGCCCGACCGAGTATTGCGGGGCGTTTGCCGGCCATGATGTGCCGGGGTCGGCGTATCTCAATGCCATCGGGGCGGAGCTTGATCCGGCGATCGGGGTGTTCTGGACCGGGCCGGATATCGTCTCGAAGACCATCACGGCGCAGAGCCTCCGCGAAGTCGGCAAGGTGCTGAAGCGCAAGCCGGTGATCTGGGAGAATTTCCACGCCAACGACTACGATATCCGCCGGGTCTATGCCGGGCCGCTGGGTGGCCGGCATGCCGATATCCTGCCGCTGATCGACGGGATCATCACCAACCCCAACAACGAGTTCGAGGCGAACTTCGTGCCGGTGCACGCGACCGGGGCGTTCGCGGCCGGGGCGGACGACGAGGCGGCGGCGTTCTCAGTGGCGCTGAAGGCGTGGCAGCCGCGGTTCCGGCTGGCCTTTACCGGGCAGACCGAGACGCTGACGGTGGAGGAGATCCGGCTGCTCGGCGAACTGTTCTACCAGCCTTTCCATTGCGGACCGCAGGTCGAGGGTTTGCTGCAGACGGCGCGGCGGCTGATGAGCGAGAAGCGGCCGGATGTGCGTAGCGAAAGCTGGCAGGAGGGGCATGACGCGGTGGTGGGACTCCGCGATCGTATTCGCGAGCTGTTCAACCGGATGACCGAACTCGAGAACCGCGACCTGTTCTACGCGTTCCACCCCTACCTGTGGGAAGCGCGGGAGGAGACGACGCACCTCGTCACCTATCTCGACTGGTTGGCCGGCGACCCGCCTGTCAGCGCCGAGTTCCCCGACAAGGACCGGATCTATAACTTCTACCGCCAGGGGTTTTCCGTCGCGGTGCAGGAACTGCTGCCGCGCGACCGCAACGGGCGCTATCGGCATGGTGCTTGATTTCGGCGACGGGTACCGGCTGCGGGCGGCCCTCGCCGAGGATCATGCGGCACTGAACATGGTGTGCCTGAAGACCGGGGACAGCGGCAAGGACGCGACCGGGCGCGAGGATGATCCGGACCTGCTCGGGCTGATCTATGCGGTGCCGTACCAGGTGTATGAGCCGGATTTTGCCTTCGTGGTCGATGGGCCGAATGGGGTCTGCGGGTACATTTTCGGGGCGCCGGATACGCCGGGGATTTACGCAAGGATGGCGGCGGAGTGGTTTCCACCGCTGGCGGCGAGGTTGCGCGATCCAGGGCCGGATGAGAGCCGGTGGCAGGGGAGCGACTGGGCGCGGTACGCGATCCATCATCCGGAGTTCGTCTATCCGCAAGTGCTGCGCGGGTATCCGGCGCATGGGCATATCGATCTGCTTAGGGAGGCACGGGGGCGCGGGATTGGCCGGCGCGGGATGGAGCATGTGATGGCGAAGCTCAAGCGCGCTGGGGCGAGGGGGATGCACCTGCAGGTGAGCCCGGTGAACCGGGGAGCGCAGAGGTTCTATCGCAGCCTCGGGTTCGAGGCGCTGAAGGACGACGTGTTGCCGCGGCATACGACGTTTATGGTGATGGGACTTTAGGCGGCATTGGGACCGACGGCGCCGCCCCTCCCTCCATCCGGCCCTCAAGGGTGGGGAGGCGGCATGGGTACCAGCGCTGGCCCAATCGCACCCTCCCCTTGAGGCAGTTTATCGCACATGGAGTACCCTCGCTCAGTCAACACTTATAAGGCATGTGCTCTTGGCTGTCTTATAAGGTGGAGTTGAAGGCGACCAGAAGAAGGAGACCGGAGAAAGGGGCGGCGGAGGAGCGGAGGGGTAGCGGAGGGAAGTGGGCGGAGGTGACAAGCAAGTGGAGGAGGAACCGACGCGACAGGCGATATGATCGCGCCGACATGAGGGGAGGCGCCCCGGGGAGGGTGGTGCGGCCCTTGCCCCCTAAGCCCGATCCGGCATGATCCTGAAGTCGTTCCCCTCCGGCAGCAGCTGGCCGCCGTCGACGATGATCGTTGTGCCCGTGATGTAGCTGGCATCGTCCGACGCGAGGAACAAGAACGCGTTGGCGACGTCGCGGGTGCTGCCGAGGCGGCCGAGCGGGATCGCGTCTTCCATGGATTTGAGGAAGGCGGGGGAGCGGTGCTGCTGCACGGCTTCGGTGAGGATGTTGCCGGGTTCGACGCCGTTGACGGTGATGCCGTAGCCGGAGAACTCGAGCGCCGCGGCGCGGATCAGGCCGTTGATGCCGGCCTTGGTGGCCGAGTAGTGGCCGTGGCCGGGGCTGGTGACATGCGGGCCGGTGATTGACGAAGTGAAGAGGATGCGGCCGTAGCCCTGTGCCTTCATCGGGGTGAGAGCAGCGCGGGCAGCGATGAAGCTGCCGCGGAGGTTGACGCCCATGACGCGGTCCCAGTCGTCGACCGAGGTATCCTCGAGCAGCTGCCACGGATAGATGCCGGCGTTCTGGACGAGGATATCGATCCGGCCGTATTGCTTCAGCGCGAGTGCGACGGCGGCCTCGGCGTCGGCCAGTTTCGAGATGTCGGTGTAGATGAAGGGCGCGCCGAGCTCCGCGGCGGTGGCAGCGCCGGCTTCGCGTTCGGTGTCGGCGATGACGAGGTTGGCGCCCTCTTCGGCGAAGCGGACGGCGATGGCCTTGCCGATGCCGCGCGCCGCTCCGATGACGAGCGCTGTCTTACCTTCAAGTCTTTTGGTCATGCGAGTTTCTGCCTGATCGAATGCTTCAGTGTGTCGAGGAGGACGGCGGCGAGCACCAAGAGGCCGTGGATCACCTGGGTCGAGGTGGCGGGGAGGCCCATCAGGTTGATGGCGGTGTTGATGGCCGAGAGCAGCAGCACGCCGGCATAGACGCCGGGCAGCGCGCCGACGCCGCCCTTCAAACTGACGCCGCCGATGACCACCGCGGCGAAGGCATTGAAGAGCAGGCCCATGCCGAGATTGGCCGTGGCGCCCGAGGTGCGGATGGCGAGCAGCCAGCCGGCGAGCGCGGCGATGGCGCCGGCGAGGATGAAGCTCAGCATCAGGATGCGATCGACCTTGATGCCGGCGCGGAAGGCGGCGTTCTGGTTGCCGCCGATGATGACGATGTGCCGGCCGAAGCGGGTCTTGGCCATGATCAGCGAGAACACAACGAAGCACGCGATGGCAATCCACGCGGTGAGCGGCAGGCCAAGCAGGCGCTGCACGCCGAACCAGCGGATGGCCGGCGCCAGATCCTGCGCCGAACGGCCGCCTGAAAGGGCGAGCACCAGGCCGCGCACCCAGATGTACGAGGCGAGGGTGACGATGAAGGCGTTCATCTTCAGCTTGACGATGAGGAAGCCGTTGAGCGCGCCGATGGCGCTGCCGACGGCGAGCGCGATGATGAGCGAGACGGGGACGCCGAGCCAGTCGGGCGTCAACCGCACGCCTATGCCGATGCCGGCCGAGCAGAAGATGATGCCGACGGCCATGGCGGAGAGGGCGGCGACGGATTCGACCGAGAGATCCATGTGGCCGGCGATGATCACCAGCGCGAGGCCGATCGACATGACGCCGAGGACGGACGAGGCCTCGATGATGTTGGCGAAGATGCCGGGCTGGAAGTAGCTGGGCACGAAGGCAGAGAACACGATCAGCACGAACAGCAGCATGAACCAGACGAGGTTATCGAGGACGAACTCGAGGGTGCGGCGGGTGTTGGGGTTCATGCTTGGGTTCCGGGTGGCGATCTGGTCGGCTGGATGCTGAATTCTTCGACTCCCTCCCCCCCTTGTGGGGAGGGATCAAGGTGGGGGTGGGCACACGCTCGGAGCGTGTGGCCACCC